>NZ_JBEYXK010000072.1:0-35911 GCF_040645035.1 Streptomyces sp. NPDC046876
GGGCCCGGGTGCTGAACACCGGCCGCTCGGGCACCACGGCCACGGTGCCGTCGGGCAGCCTGCGGGTGTGGGCGAGGTTGGCCCGCAGGGTGCGGCGTATGGCTTCCTGTCCTGGCTGACCTGGCTGTACGTCAGTCCTCGGACGCGGTGCCGCTGACCGCGGCCTCCTCGGGCTCGGCCGGCCGTGCGGCCGGTGTCTCGCGCGCGGGCATCTCCCGCGGAGACGGCTCCCGCCTCGGCGGCGGGGTGGAGCGGACGGCCTCGGCGCGGAGCATGGCGTTGAGCGCGGCGAACGGGTCGATGGGCATGCCGGAACCTCACGGTGGTTCGGGGGAGTACGGGGGGTGCTCTGCTGCTCGGCCCGCTCAGCAGCGCAGCACCACACTCCGCACCGTCGCCCCGGCCGGCGCCGGCCCCTCCGGCGCACACACGACGCCGGCCGCCGCCGGACCGCGGTGTTTCACGTGGAACACCGGCCGCGGCAGCTGCCGGGTACCGGGCAGCCCCCGGACCACCGGCCGTACCGCGGCCCGTGCTTCGGGCTCCGCGGCCGGGTCGGACTCCCGCTCGGCGGGTGCCCCGGGCTCGCCCGGCGACCCGGAGGCGGAATGCCGGACCGCATCCGCCTCGCAGGCCGCGGACGCGGCGGCGGGACCGGCCGCGAACAGGCACAGCAGCGCGACACAGGCGGCCGCGAGGGCCCTGGTCAACGCCGTCCGCGCATGCCGTGTCCCGCTCATGCGGGGGGTCTGCCCCGCCAGGTCTCCGGCCTCCCCGCCCGAGCCGCAGAAGCCCCCGACCGGGGGAGGAAGACACCCCCCACGGCTGACACGGGACCGCAGCCCGGCCGCCACGGCGCGGGACACGGCCTCGGCCGACCCGGCCCGTGCGGTGCGCCGCCGGGCCCGTCCCGCCGTGCTCAGTCGTCGCTCTGCCCGGTGTGGCGCTGCCCGGTCAGCCGGGCCAGGACCGTGGTCTCCCCGCTGACCAGCCTGAGGCGGGCCCGCCCTGGCCGCTGCCCGCGACCGGTGACCCCGGCCGGCGAGACCGCGTCCACGGTGAAGACAGCGGTACGGCCGTCGGCCCGCGCGACCTCGACCGTCAGTCCCCGCCGCAGTTCGCCGAGCCGCAGGTCCTCCGCGTTGACGACGGCCGTGCCCGCCGCTCCCGGAGCCGGGCTGTCGGACTCCCAGGCAGCCTCCTCGCCGTCACCGGCCGTCGCACCGCCCGGGTCGCCGGGCTCGCCGAACGGCAGGTCCGCGCCCAGGCTGGGGATGTACAGCCGCAGCGGCCGAGCGGCCCGCAGCGGGGTGATGGCCGCGGCCCGGGAGGGACGCGACCCCTTCCCCGGCGCGTGTCGCCCCGCATGCTCCAGCTGCTCGACGAGCCGCCGGTGCCCGGACAGGCCCAGGGCCCGGGACGGCAGGGCGTCGGCGGCGCCGGCGGGCGCGACCCGGGCGCCCTCGGTGCCCCGCAGCAGCCCTATCCCGGTGCCCAACAGAACCGCCGTCAGCACGCCGACCACCCACTTGGCGCGGAGCATGGAATGTCCTCCCGGTCCGATGCACCGGCTCCGGCGGCCGGTCCTCCTCAGAGCAGTGGACTCCGTCCCGGCCCCTCGGCACCGTTGACAACGCCGGGGACTGACGTCGCGTCACACGCCCGACGGCGGACGGGGCCGCGGAACGCGCCGTCAGACCACCACGAACGCCACCGCCGCCGCCCCCATGAGGGCGGCGGCGAGGTGAATGGCCGGGTGGCCGTAGTCGCCGTACCAGAGGTGGCGGACCAGGCCGCCGACCGCGGCCAGGGCCGCGATGATGCCGATCTGGGCCAGCAGCGTGACGGCGGTGAAAGGGGCCAGCACCAGGACGACGGAGTTGAGCCAGAACGGGACCGCACCGGTCCATCCGCGCCATCGGCAGAACGCCGTCCGGCAGATCGCCGTCTGCATGTATCACCGGCCCCTCACTGGTCAACTCGTCAGCTGAACAGCCTCCTTGGGGGCGGCGGCGGGGACAAGGGCCCGTTCGGCAAGAAAACCGAAGGCGAGGCCGAAAGTCGTCCACATCGCGGTCTGGATGCCCAGGGTCGCGAGGCGGAACTGCCAGATGAGGGTGGCCGGGAAGTCCTCGGGGACCTCGTTGACGGCCGGCAGGAACGCGTACGCGATCCCGACCGCGGCGACGAAGGCCAGCGAGGCGACGACCGAGGCGTTCCAGTTGCCCATCCCGGGCGCCAGGCGCCGGCCCAGGATCAGTGCACCCACGCCCAGCAGCACGCTCAGCGCGATCATCAGCACGAAGAGCGTGGTCCTCGTGACGACGGTGTCGGGGTCGCCGACGGCCGGCGGGTTGGAGGGGTACTTGAGGAACGGCACCAGGTTGAGGGTGACGAACAGGCCGCCGGCGACGAGGGCCGCCGTGGCCCGCGGGCCGAAGCGGCCGATGCGGCCGAGGGCGTAGCAGAAGACGAGGGCGGCGATGCCGCCGAACGCGACGCCGTACAGCAGCGTGCCGGTGCCGAGGCCGGCCGTGGCCTGCAGGGCCCGGCTGACCGGGCCCTCCTCGGCGTGGTCGTGCCCGGCGGAGGCGGCCTCCTCGAGGGCGATGGCCGCGTCGACCTTGGACTCGCCGAGTACGTACGCGACGAGGAACGCGGCCGCACCGGCGAACAGGCCGGCGAGCATGCCCCGCACCAGCAGGAGGCGGGGGGAGATGGGGTTCATGGGCTTCCCTTGCAGATCGCGGGGATCAGCGGATCAGCGGATCGGCAGATCAGTGGATCGGCGGATCGTGGATCAGTGGCAGGGGAAACCGAGCAGGTGGCGGCCGTCGTGCATCCACTCGTGGACGGTGTCGCCCTCGAAGAGGGCGGTGGCGCCCTGTTCGGCACCGACGAGGTAGAGCAGGACGAGCATCAGGATGCCGGCGAAGACCGCCCACGGGGCGAGCGCGGAGAGCGAGATCGGGGCAACGGCAGGGGCCGAAGCGGGCACGGCGGGGTTGGCCATGGCAGGTACCTCCAGAGGGAACACGCGTCCCGGTCAGTGGTGCTCGCAACGACGGTGGCGGGTCTGACTTCCCTCCCTCGCGGGCGGGTTCACAGTGGCGCGACCGTGCCGGATTTCCACCGGCTTCCGTCGTACCGTCGTCTTGTTTGGTTGTCGTCCGAGACGGTACCCCGCTTATGCTCCCTTTATGAAGAGCGGAGTCGTACGAGTTCGGTTCGTCACAGCGCCGTTCGACGACTCCGTTCGACGGGCGAGGTTCGGCCACGGCGCCCCCTGCCCCGGATACGAGGGCCTGCGCGGCCAGGACACCGGCCGTTGGGCGGGGCGGACCCTGGACGAGGTCGCCGCCGAGGATCCCGAGGGCATCCGGAGCTGGCTGACCGATCCCGCGTACGCGCCGCCCGGCGGGGAGTCCCTCGCCGCACTGACCGCCCGCGTCGGCGCCGAACTGGCCGGCCTGGCCCCCGGCACGCACCGCGCGGTCGTCGAGCAGGCCGTCGTACGGGCGGCCGTGGTGCACGCCCTCGACCTGCCGGCCACGGCGTTCTGGCGGCTCGACGTCCGGCCCGGCCACGTCACCACGCTCACCGGGCGCGCCGGGCGCTGGAACCTCCGGCTCGGCGAACCGGAGGCGGACGCCGGGCCGCCGTCCTCGGACGCCTAGGCCACGATCCAGTCGCTCGTCGCGATGACCGGCTGTACGCCGTCGCGGTGGACGGTGCCCTCGATGAGGCCGTACATGCGGTCCGCCGCGAAGTAGACCTCGTTGTCGTTCTTGAGGCCGAACGGCTCCAGGTCCACCAGGAAGTGGTGCTTGTTGGGGAGGTTCAGGCGCACCTCGTTGACCCGCGGGCAGTTGTCGAGCACCCGCTCGGCCATCTGGTTCAGGGTCTGCTGGAGCGAGTACGAGTACGTCTCGGCGAAGGCCTCCAGCATGTGCTTGCGGACCTTCCTGTACGACCGGTCCCAGTCGAACGCGGCGTCGTCGGCGGCCAGCGCCGAGTGCGCCCAGCGCGCGGTGACCTTGGTCGCCAGGATGCGGTCGTACGCCTCCTTGAGCGTCGTGTACTCGTCCTTGATGTAGCCGTGGAACTCGGAGTTCGTCGAGTTCATCACGGTCAGGTCCTTCAGGCCGGAGATGACCTGCAGGCCGGTGGTCTCGCTGTACGTGATCTGCGCGGTGCGCACCTCCTGGCCCTTGCGGACGAAGGAGTGCTGCTCCTTGCGCGTGGGCACCGGGATCCGCTCCCAGGCGAACTCCTCGATGCGGATCTGCGCCTCGCGGATCGGCGCCTGCGAGGAGACGAAGTGCTTGGCCAGCAGGATGCCGAAGGCCTCGGGGGAGTCGATGCCGTGTTCCTTGCCGAAGGCGTACACCGTGTTCTTGGTGGTGTCGGTCGGCAGGCAGTTGGTGTTGTCGCCGGTGAGGTGGACGTCGCGGAACTCGCCGCGCAGCGCGACCGAGACGTTGAGGTCGCGGATCTCGTGCCAGGAGCCGTCGCTGCCCTTGCGGGTGACCTTGACGATACGGTTCTCGGCCTTGCCGTACTGGTTCTGGGCCAGGACGTGCTTGCTCATGCGCTGTCTTCCTTCGGGTACGCGGAGTCCGGCTGGCTGGATCCCGTACGCCCGGCGTCCGGCGGGCCCGCGGCCCGCCCCCCGCCGTTCAGTCCCCGTGGGACCGCCCCGGGACTGACGTGCATCCCGGTCCGTAGGTGCTCTGTCGGATTTCAGCACGTTCACGTGCTGTTCGTAATGGCGCCGATCCTCCGAGAACGGGCCCCCGCGGCTTGGGCGTCCCTCTGACGGCGCAGGTCAGAGGGTGTGCGCGTCGGCCACCGAGAGGGCTTCGTCGAGGACGGCCAGCCCCTTGGCCACGTCGTCGGCCGCGATGTTGCACGGCGGGGCGACGTGGATGCGGTTGCCGGCGGTCAGCGGCCACAGCCCGCCCTTCTTGCAGGCGGCGGCGAACGCGGCCATCGGGGCGTTGTCGGCGCCCGCGGCGTTGTACGGCACGAGCGGCTCCCGCGTGGCCCGGTCCCGTACGAGCTCCAGCGCCCAGAAGGTGCCCAGGCCCCGGACCTCGCCGACCGAGGGGTGCCGCTCGGCGAGGGCGCGCAGGCCCGGACCCAGCAGCTCGGCGCCGGTGCGGGCGGACTGCTCGACGATGCCCTCCTCCTCCATCACGGTGATCGTGGCGACGGCGGCGGCGCAGGCGAGCACGTGCCCGGAGTACGTCAGGCCCCCCGGGTAGGGGCGCCGGGCGAAGGTCTCGGCGATGGCGGCGGAGATGGCGACGCCGCCGAGCGGGACGTAGCCGCTGTTGACGCCCTTGGCGAAGCAGAGCAGGTCGGGGGTGACGTCCCAGTGCTCGGCGGCGAACCACTTCCCGGTCCGGCCGAAGCCGACCATCACCTCGTCCAGGATGAAGACGATCCCGTACCGGTCGCAGAGCTCCCGCACGCCCGCCAGGTAGCCCGCCGGGTGCACGAGCACGCCCGGGGCGCCGCCGACGGTCTCCAGGATGACCGCGGCGACGGACTGCGGGCCCTCGAAGACGATGGTGTCCTCCAGGTGCGCCAGGGCGCGCTCGCACTCCTCGGCCTCGGAGGCGGAGTAGAAGGGCGAGCGGTAGGCGAACGGCCCCCAGAAGTGCACCACGCCCGCGGTCGCGCTGTCGTTGCCGAAGCGGCGGGCGTCGCCGGTCAGGTTGATCGCGGCGGAGGTGGCGCCGTGGTACGAGCGGTAGGCGGACAGCACCTTGGGCCGGCCGGTGTGCAGGCGGGCCATCCGGACGGCGTTCTCGACGGCCTCGGCGCCGCCGTTGGTGAAGAAGATCTTGTCCAGGTCGCCGGGCGTGCGCCGGGCGATCAGGCGGGCCGCCTCGGAGCGGACGTCGACGGCGAAGCCGGGCGCGACCGTGCACAGGCGGGCGGCCTGCTCCTGGATCGCGGCGGTCACCTTGGGGTGCTGGTAGCCGATGTTGGTGTAGACGAGGGCGCTGGAGAAGTCGAGGTAGCGCTTGCCCTCGTAGTCCCAGAAGTACGAACCCTCGGCCCCGGCGACGGCGAGCGGGTCGATGAGCTCCTGCGCCGACCAGGAGTGAAAGACGTGCTTGCGGTCGGCGTCTTTGACGGCGGCGAGGGCGCCGGCGGCACTTGCGTTCATGACCTGAGCGTAGATGTCCATGATGCGGACTCCTGGGAGGGTCGAGGGCACCTGGGAGTCTGGGCAGTCTACCGCATAGCGGAATGGCTTTTCCGTTTCGTGAAATTCTCTCGGCGCCCGCCGGGTGGTGTGAGCGGTGGTGAGCCGGAGGTGAGGCCGCGGTGAGCGCCGCCGCCGAAAGTGAGCTCGTCGCCGGGTCCGCCGGGGACACCGAGCACACGGAAGCCGAGGAGTACGGACATGGGCGAGCAGCAGCTGACCGGCAGGACCGCACTGGTGACCGGCGGGTCGCGCGGCATCGGACGGGCCGTCGCGCTGCGGCTGGCCGCCGAGGGTGCGCTGGTCGCGGTGCACTACGGAGCCAACGAGGCCGCCGCCGAGGAGACGGTGGCCCGGATCACCGCGGCCGGCGGGCGCGCCTTCGCCGTCGGGGCCCGCTTCGGGGAGGCCGGCGCGGTGGACCGGCTGTTCGAGGGGCTGGTCCGCGGGCTGGAGGAGCACGGCGCCGAGGGCCTGGACATCCTGGTCAACAACGCCGGCATCATCTCCGGCCGCTCGATCGGCCAGCTCGCGGAGGACGAGTTCGCCCTGCTCATGGCCGTCAACGTGAGCACGCCGCTCTTCGTGATCCAGCGGGCGCTGCCGCTGCTGAACGACGGCGGCCGCATCATCAACATGGGCTCGACGGCCAGCCGCTTCGCCGTCTCCACCCAGATCGGCTACACGGTCAGCAAGGCGGCCCTGGAGGCCATGGGCCCCTCGCTCGCCAATGAGCTGGGCCGCCGCGGGATCACCGTCAACACGGTCGCGCCCGGCGCCGTCCGCACCGACCTGACCGCCGGCTACACCGCGGTCCCCGAGGTCGTCGCCGGCCTGGAGGCGATCAGCGCGCTCGGGCGGATCGGCGAGCCGGAGGACGTCGCGGACGTGGTGGGCTTCCTGGCCGGCCCGCAGGGGCGGTGGGTGACCGGTCAGACGGTCGACGTGTCGGGCGGGACCTGGCTCGGGCCGATCGCCGGCTGAGCGGCCCGACTGGTCCGACCTTCCTGAACTGCCTTGATTCCACGGGTGGATCAGCAGGCGGATCACCGGGTGGATAATCGCCGGCATGAGGTTCGGCATCCTCGGTGAGACGCAGGCACGGCACGACGACGGCAGCCGTGTACCGCTCGGCGGACCCGCGCGGCGCGCCCTGCTGGCGCTGCTGCTGATCCGCCCCGGCGCGGTGGTGTCGGCGGAGCGGCTGGCCGAGGAGATCGAGCCGGGCGGGAACGTTTCCGCGCACGCCCTCCAGTCCCAGGTGTCCAGGCTGCGTACGGTCCTGGGGCAGGCGGCCGCCATCGAACGCGTCGGCGCCGGCTACCGGATCGCGGTCCCGGACGGGTCGGTGGACGCCGCGCGCTTCGAGGCGCTGGCCGCCGAAGGGCGCACCGCCCTGGCCGAGGGCGACCCCGCCCGGGCCGCCGCCGTACTGCGCCGGGCGCTGCAGCTGTGGCGCGGTCCCGCGCTGGACGGGCTCGACGGGAGCGAGACGGCCCGCGCCGCGGCGGGGCGGCTGGAAGAGGCCCGGCTCGCGGCCCTGGAGGACCGGATCGAGGCCGAGCTCCGGCTCGGCGAACACCGCGCGGCCGTACCGGAGCTGCGCGAGCTGGTCGGCCGGCACCCGCTGCGGGAGCGGCTGGCCGGGCTGCTGATGCGGGCCCTGTTCGCCCAGGGCGGGCAGGCCGAGGCGCTGGTGGTGTTCGAGGAGACCCGGCGGCACCTGGCCGAGGAGCTGGGCGCCGATCCGTCGGCCGAACTGCTCTCGCTCCACCGCGAGTTGCTGGACACCGCCCCGGCGCCCTCGCCCTGCGCGCCGCCCGCCCAGCTGACCTCCTTCGTGGGCCGGGAGGAGGAAGTGGCCGAGGCCGCCGGGCTGTTGCGCGTGGCCCGGCTGGTCACGCTGATCGGCCCCGGCGGGGTCGGCAAGACCCGGCTGGCCGTCGAGGTCGCGGGCACGGCCGTCGCCGCCGACGACGTCTGCTTCGTGGAGCTGGCGTCACTGGGCGCCGGCGGACCGGCGGGCCACGGGGCGTACGCGGGGCAGCCGGGACAGATCGCGCAGACCGTTCAGGCCGCTCAGGCCGCTCAGGCCGTGCAGACCGTGCAGACCGCGCAGGCCGTGCTGGGTGCGCTCGGGCTGCGCGAGAACGGCCTCCAGATGGGGGACGGCCCTGCGCGGACCGCGCTCGACCGCCTGATCGCGGCCCTGGCCGACCGGCCGCTCCTGCTCGTCCTGGACAACTGCGAGCACCTCGTCGACGAGGCAGCCGCCCTCGCGGCCCGCCTGCTGGCCGCCTGCCCCCGGCTGCGCGTGCTGGCCACCAGCCGCGAACCGCTCGGCGTCATCGGCGAGCACGTCCGGCAGGTCCGGCCGCTGGACGCGGCGGCCGCCGTACGGCTCTTCGCCGACCGGGCCCGGGCCGTACGCCACGGCCCGACCGGCGATCCCGAGGTCGTACGGCGGATCTGCACGGCCCTCGACGGCCTGCCCCTCGCGATCGAGCTCGCCGCGGCACGCCTGCGCACCCTGGACCCCGAGGACCTCGCCGGCCGCCTCGACGACCTCCTCGGGATCACCTCCCGCGGCAGCCGCACCTCCGCCGAACGGCACCGCACCATGCGCTCGGTGGTCGCCTGGAGCTGGGACCTGCTCACGCAGGACGAGCAGCGCGCCGCCCGGCGGTTCACGGTCTTCGCGGGCGGCGCGACGGCGGCCTCCGTGCGGGCGGTGTGCGGCACGGACGCCGACACCCTGGAGTCGCTGGTCGACAAGTCCCTGGTGGAGGCCGTGGGCGCCGGGCGCTACCGGATGCTGGAGACGGTCCGCGCGTACGCCGCCGAACGGCTGGAGGCGGCGGGCGCGGCCGAGGCGGAGGCCACCCGTCAGGCCCACGCCCGCCATCTGCTGGACCTGCACCGCTCGGCGGCCCCGCACCTGCTGCGCGCCGAACAGCTGCAGTGGCTGCCGCGCGTCGCGGCCGAGCACGACAACCTCCTGGCCGCACTGCGCTGGGCGGTCGGTGCGGGCGAGGCGGGCACCGCCGTGGAACTGCTCGCCGCGGCCTCGACCGCCCTGTGGATCCGCGGCGCGTCCGCCGCGGCGGCCCCGCAGGCCGCCGCCCTGCTGGAGGCGGTCGACGCCACCGCCGTG
This sequence comes from Streptomyces sp. NPDC046876, assembly GCF_040645035.1. Classification (NCBI taxonomy): domain Bacteria; kingdom Bacillati; phylum Actinomycetota; class Actinomycetes; order Kitasatosporales; family Streptomycetaceae; genus Streptomyces; species Streptomyces sp. NPDC046876. The sequence continues at coordinate 9,375 of NZ_JBEYXK010000072.1, forward strand.
GCCGGTCTCGGCGAGGAGTACGCCGCCTGCGTCCTGCTCGCGGCGTCCACCGCGGCCGGCCGTCCCGTCTGGGAGCGCCACCGCGCCGCGGCGCAGAAGGCGCTGGCCGCCGCGTGGCCGGGCGACCGCCCGGGCCGCTACCCGGTGGTCCTGCTGCTGTGGATGATGCGCCACGCGGGCGAAACCGACGCCCACGACCCCCGGGACGCCGTGGCCGCGTTCGAGCTCGTCTCCGCCCAGCGCGACTGCCCCGAACCGTGGGCTGGTGCGGCAGCCCGGTACGTGTCCGGGTACGCGACCCTCGGCGCGGGCGACGCCGAGGGCGCCGAGCAGGCCTTCGACGCGGCGGCCGAGCGGTTCCGCACGCTCGGCGACCGGTGGGGCACCGCGCTGGCCCTGGACGCCCTCGCCGGTCTCGCGGGCGCCCGCGGCGACGGCGCGCGGGCGCTCGCGCTGACCGACCGGGCCCTCACCCTCACCGAGGAGCTCGGCGCTGTGGAGGACTCCGCGGACCTCCTGGTCAACCGGGGCGACCACCGCCTCCCCCACGACCGGGACGCGGCCCGCGACGACTACACCGCTGCCGCCCACCTCGCCCGCGGCAGCGGCAGCCCCGCCGCCCTCGCCGCGGCGCTGCGCGGCCTCGGCGACATCGCCCTGCTGGAGGGGCTGCCGCAGGAGGCGGAGCGGCTCTACACCGATGCGCTGGACCGGATCGACCCCCACTGGGTCAAGAGCCTCGGCAACCGGGTGCGCTGCCTCGCCGGCCTCGGCCGGATCGCCGGGGACCGCGGGGACCGGGCCGCGGCCCGGAGGTACTTCCGCGGGGTCGCCGAGTCCGTGGCCGCCCTGGGTCCGTCCGTGCCGGCCACCCTGCGCATGATGGGGCTGCCGGAGGAGCTCGTCACGGAGCTGGGCGCCGCGGTGAGTGCCGCGGACCGCTGACGGCCCGCCTCAGCGTCGCCTGCCCAGGGGCGCGGGCGCCGGCAGGCGTACGGGCCCGGGCGCCGTCAGCCGGTCCGCGCCCGGCGGGACGGGCACCGACGCGAAGATCGCGTTCTGCTGCGCCTGGAGCTCCTTCTTCCGCTCGGGGCTCGTGCCGGGCAGGCGCTGCTCCTCGTACAGCTTGTGGGTGGCCTCCTGCGCCCACTTGCTCGCCGGGGTGTGGAACTGGACCTCGAAGAGCTGCCCCGAGCGCGGGGCCCGCCAGCCGGTGTTCAGCCCCTTGTACCCCTGGGCGCGGCCCCAGGTGTTGGACCACTTGGTGCTGTCGTTGCCCCAGTCGGAGAGCAGCCGGGCGGCGGTGGCCACTCCTTCGGTGTACTCCTCGTCCGGCCACTGGAGCGTGTAGCGGACGGCGTCGCCGATGCCGGCGAGGACGGTGTCGACGTTCTGCTCCGGGTGCTCCTCGAGCGAGGTGGCCACCTTGCGCTTGAGGGAGTCGGGGGACTTGAGCCGGTGGTCGAAGCCCGTCAGCTCCGCGCCGGTGATCCAGGCGGCCGCCCTGACCCGGGGGCTGATGGACTTCTCCGCCTCCTGCGCCCGGTCGAGGTACGCGTCGACGCGCTGGTTGTCCTCCCGGTTGAGGGAGAGGCCCCCCTCGCCGGTCCAGCCGTCGTCCGGTGAGGGGGCGGGGGCCGCGGTGGCGGCGGTCGCGGTGGCGGCGCCGCCCAGGGCGAGCGCGGTGGCCAGGGCGGCCGCGACGGCGGTGCGAGTGACGGTGGTCGTCCGCATGGGTCTGTCCTGCCTTCGGGTGGGGGCGTACGGGCTTGCGTACGGGCCGCGTACGGGCCTGGTACGGGACGTGGCGGACGGCACAACGTGCAGGCGGGCGCCGGGGTGACTGCCGACCGGCAGGACGGATGATCCGGGAACCCGCCGTGTTGACCGGAGCGTTGGAGGGGCAGCAGCGAGCAGTCCGGTGCGCAGTGCGACGCGAGGATGTGACAGGTGAGCGAGAAGGAAGCCCTGGCCCGGCGGTTCGAGGAGCACCGGACCCATCTGCGGGCGGTGGCCTACCGGATGCTGGGCTCGCTCAGCGAGAGCGAGGACGCCGTCCAGGAGACCTGGATCCGGCTGAACCGCTCAGACGTCACCGGCGTGGAGAACCTGGGCGGTTGGCTGACCACGGTCACCGGCCGGGTGTGCCTGGACATGCTGCGCTCCCGCACGACGCGCGCCGAGGAGTCGCTCCACGACCAGGACGGCCGGGTCCGCCTCCCCGACCCGGTGGTCACGGGGTTGGCCGGCACGGACCCCGAGTACGAGATGCTCATGGCCGACTCGGTGGGGATCGCCCTGCTGGTGGTGTTGGAGACGCTCGCCCCGGCGGAGCGGGTGGCCTTCGTCCTGCACGACCTGTTCGCTGTCCCGTTCGACGAGATCGCCCCGGTCCTCGGCCGCACCGCGGCGACGACGCGGCAGCTGGCCAGCCGGGCGCGCCGCCGCGTCCAGGGGGCCGTACCGGCGCCCGACCCGGACCTGGTGCGCACCCGGGAGATCGTCGACGCCTTCCTGGCCGCCTCGCGCGGCGGCGACCTCCGCGCGCTCCTGGAGCTGCTCGACCCGGAGGTCGTGGCCCGCTCCGACGGCGGCGCACTGCGGCCGAGCCTGGTCCGCCGGGGCGCGCAGGACGTGGCCTCGCAGGCGATCACGTTCGCCCGGTTCGCCGAGGCCGCGTACCCGGCGCTGGTCAACGGGATCCCCGGCGTGGTCTCCCGCAGCGCCGACGGCGCGCCGCTGTCGGTCATGGCGTTCACCGTCCGGGACGGCAGGATCGTCGCCCTCGACATCCTCACCGACCCCGAGCGCCTCGCCCGCCTCGGGCTCGGGACGGTTCGGGAGGCGGATTGATCAGGAACGGGAAAAGGACTGGGTGAGGAATTCCAGCAGCTCACGCCCCTCCGGCCAGGAGCCCGGGCCGGAGGCGGAGTTGAGGTGCCCGTACGGCCGGGTGCCGGCGCGCCCGCCACCGCGCCGCGAAACCGGCGGCCGCCGCGGGGGAGCCGTACGGGTCGGCGGTGCTGCCCACCACCAGGGCAGGGTGCGGCAGCGGCCGCGCCGACACCCCGCTGAACGTCGCGGCCGCCTGCCGCGGGAAGGCCGGCCCCTGCGGGCCGGGCGGCGCGACCAGGAACGCGCCGGCCGCCGCGCCCGCGGGGCGGGAGCCCCGCCACTGCCCGCAGGCCGGACGCCTGGAGGAGGTCGTCGACGCCCTCGCCCGCTACGGCCCCGTCACGACCTCCCCGGTGCTGCGCTCCTGTCCCGCGAAGCCGCTGCAGGAGGCGTGAAGATCCGGTCCAGGTGGTGGCGCAGCACCGCGGTGGCCGACTCGGGGCCCCGCTGGCCCACGAGGATGCTCGTGCCCATCCCCGCGGCCATGGCCAGCAGGCCGATCGCCTCCGTGCGCGCGTCGGCACCGGGGTCGGCCAGGCCGGCGTCCTGAGCCCGGCCGATCAGTCCGGCCAGGGCGTCCTCGGCGGCATCGGGGTTGTCGATGAACGGCTGGGCGGCCAGCGCCTCGTCGGTGACGGACAGGATCGCGTACGAGGTGTAGAGGAGGTGGAAGGTGCGGCTCTCCTCGTCGGTCGGGAGTGACGCGAGCAGCAGCGCCTCCGCCACCGCCCTCGGCCCCGGCGCCGACCCCGACCCCGGCGCCGATCCCCTTCCCGGCCCGGCGGCGGCGAGGCGGGCGCCCACGCGGGCGGTGAACCGGTCCGTGAGGTGCTGGAGCCCGTACAGGAGCAGCTTCTCCTTGGTCTCGAAGTAGTACTGCACCAGCCGCAGCGACACCCCCGCCTCGGCCGCCACGTCGCGCATGCCGACGGCATGCAGCCCGCGCCGCCCGGCGACCCGCACGAGCGCGTCGGCGATCTCGGCACGCCGCTCCTCGTGGTCCACGCGCTTCGGCACGCCCGCACCCACCTCTCAGTCAGCCCCAGACACAGCGGAAACAGCTTGATGATACGCCCGTACCACCAACATGATACGGTCGTACCACGAACGGAAACGATCTCGCAGGAGGCGCCACCGTGCCCGACACCACCACCCGCCCCGGCTCCCGCCCGCGCCGCGATGTCGGCCGCTACGTCAACGACACCTTGCGCGACCGGTACTTCGCCGCCTGCGACGCCCTGTACGCCCTGGGCGCGCCCGCCCGCTCGGAGGCGGACGTGGAGACGAGCTTCGGCACCACCCACGTCTACCGCTACGGCCCGGCCGACCCGGCCGCCGAGTCCCGTACGCCGGTGGTCCTCATCCACGGCGCCGGCTCCTGTTCCGCGATGTGGTACCCCAACACCCCCGCGCTCAGCGCCGAACGCCCCGTCTACGCCCTCGACACCCCCGGCGACGCCGGCCGCAGCATCCACCGCGAGCCCATGTGGCAGCCCGAGCGCGCCGCCCAGTGGCTCGACGAGGCCCTCGACGCCCTCGGCCTCGACCGCGTCCACCTCGTCGGTTCCTCCTACGGGGGCTGGCTGGTGCTCAACCAGGCCCACCGCCGCCCGGGCCGCCTCGCCTCGGTGACCCTGCTCGACCCGGGCGGCCTGGAGAAGGTCGGCCTGCGCTTCTTCGCCTGGATCTTCATCAGCCTCTTCGCCAGCTTCGCCCCCAAGGCCCTGCGCCCGCGCCTCGCCAAGTGGCTGGAGCAGCCGGTCCTCGTCGTCCCCGAACTGCGCGCCATGGTCCACGCGGGCGCCCGCGCCTTCCGCATCCGCCGCCCGGCCCCGCTCCCCCTCTCCGAGGAGGCCCTGCGCTCGATCACCACCCCGCTCTACCTGGTCATGGGCAAGCGGAGTCTCCTCGTGCACCCGCAGCGCCAACGGGAACGCGTCCCCCGCCTGATCCCGGGGGCCCGGGCCGAAATCCTGACCGGCACGGGCCACGGCCCCCAGATAGACCACGCGACCCTGGTCAACACCCGCATCCTGGGCTTCATCCAGGAAACCGACGCCGCCGCCTGACGCCACCCTTCCCGTACAGCGCCTTCCACACCGCCCCCCGTACCGTCGCGCCCCTTGCGCCGCGGCACGGGGGGCGGTCGTCGTCCGGGCCCCGCCGCTGCATCCCCATGCAGCCAATGCCTGCATGAAGTTGCAGTCGTACCTGCCGCCCGCGCACTTCCCGCACTGGCATATTTCATCTCGCCGAACAATTGGCTGTCGCATCGGGGGAACGATGAATAGCTGGGTAATCCGCGCGAGGCTCGGGGACAAGACCTGTCCGAGGGCCGGCGCCGCCATCCTGGGGGCCGTGGCAGTGGCCTGCCTCCTGGCCGGCAGTGGGGGAGCGGCGCAGGCCGAAACCCGCCCGACCATGGCCTCCATCAGCGAGGTTCCCGCTCTTAAGCAGGGCCTCGCCGACCGTGTGGAGCAGTTGGGCCTCTCGCGGTGGCCGGTGGCGAACACGCACGCCTGGGACTGACCGGGAAACCGACACCCCGCACACCCGGTATACGCCCCGCCCGCCTCCTTTTTGCCCGGCGCGGCGGAATGGGCCGGCCGGCGGGAATGCGCGGAGCTGTGAATTACCCAGTGGTTTCCGGAAAGGTTCGTCAAATGTTGGACGTGAGCGGCACCAGGCCTCCCGGCGGAGCGTATGACGTTCCCGGGGCACTCCCCGAGGCACTCCGCGAAGCACTCCCTGAGGCGCTCCCCGAAGGGCTGCGCCGGCTCGACGCGCTCGTGTCGCACGGCGGTGGGCTCATCGGGAGGGTGACCCGGATATCGCCCGAGTCCTCCGGCCTGGCCGTGTACTCCGCCACGATGGGCGAGCTCGAGCACGTCCAGCCCAACGTACGGTCGACCAGCAGCCGCCCCTCGGGAGTCGAACTCGGCGGTGGGGGCGGCGGCACCGATCCACAGCGCGCGAGGGCCATCTCCATCGCCGAGGCGCTGGAGCGGTACTCCAGCTGTGTCCTGCCGAAGGACCTGGTGTGGGCCACCGCGGAGGAGCTGGGCGACCGGGCTGCCGACATCACCGGCTTCCCGCAACTCAGCAGCACCGAACTGGCGCACCCGAACTGCCCGCTGACGCTGCCGGACCCGGCGGAGCCGATCCGCTGGACGACCGCCTGGTCGCTGACGGAGGGCCGGCCCGTGATGGTCCCGGCGGTGTCGGTGTGGCTGCACATACCGCCCCTCACCCCGGGTGAGCGGTTCACCATGCCCATCTCGACGGGCTGCGCCACCCACACCGACATCAACCGGGCCCTGCTGAACGGCATCTGCGAGGTCGTGGAGCGCGATTCCATCGCGCTGACCTGGCTCCAGCGCCTGCCGCTGCCCCGGATCGAGTTCGACAACGCGTCGGAGGAGCTGACCCGTTCGCTGCGCGAAGTGGAGCGCAAGGGGATCCGCACCACCTTCTACGACGCCACGTCCGAGCTCGGCATTCCGACGCTCTACAGCCTCGACGAGGACCCGCGCAGCGAGCGGGTGCGCCATGTGGTGATGTGCGCGACCGACCTCGACCCGGACCAGGCGGCCGTCAAGATGCTGCGGGAGACGGCATCGTCGCGGATCGCACTGGCGGCCGCCGAACCGCCGCCGGCCAGTCTGGACGACTTCCACAGCGTCTTCCACGGCGCCACGTACATGGGCGTGGCCGAACGCGCCGGGGCGTACGACTTCCTGCGCGCCGAGGACAACGGGGTGCGGCCGTTCTCGGCCCTGCCGCGGCCGTCCACCGGAGACGCCGGGGAGGACCTCCAGCTGGTGCTCCAGCGGCTGAAGGACCGCGGCATGGACGTCTACGCCGTGGAGATGACCACTGCCGAAGCCCGCGAGGTGGGCTTCCGGGTGATCCGCGTGATCATCCCGCAGCTGATGCCGCTGTCGTTCTCGCACCGTGCGCGCTACCTCGGCCACCCGCGCCTGTACGACGGCCCGCGCGCGATGGGCTACCCGGCCCACGCGGAGGCGGACCTCAACCCATGGCCCCAGCCCTTCGCGTAAGGGCGCATGAACACCGAAGAACGTGCACGAGCGCATGAGCACGCGAACGTAGGAGCGGTAGGAACAACGGATGTTCGATCTGCATGTGCTGGCGGTCGGTGACTTCGGCCGTGCGGTGGCCGACCGGCTGAGGAACCGGCCGTCGGTGGTGGTCTCGCCCGAGGCCGACCTCTTCCAGCCGGGGCGCTGGCCCCGCGCCGGGCTGCGCGTGGTCGCCGCCTGGCGGGAGTCCCCCGCCCTGTTCGACCTGGTGGACGGTCTGTCCTTCGCCACCGGGACTCCCTGGCTGCCGGTCACGATGGGAGTCAGTGCGTTGCGCGTCGGCCCGGCCGTCCTGGGCCGGCAGGGGCCCTGTTACCAGTGCTTCCTGGCCCGCCAGTACCAGCACCAGCACCTTCGTGAGCTCGACCGCCGCCTGTTCCGGGCGTACGACGCCGATCCGGAGCTCGGGCCCGGCGGGTTCCTGGAGACCCACGTCGTCCTGGCCGAGACCGCGGTCGGCCCGGTCGCCGACGCCGTACTCGGCGGCGACGGCCCGGCGGAACGCGGCCGGGTGCGCTCCTTCGACCTGCTGTCCGCCGCGGTCTCCGCCGTGTCGGTGGTCCCCGTGCACGGCTGCAGGCGCTGCGACCGGGAGGTGCCCGACGCCACCTGGCGCCGACTGGCCGACGACCTGAGGGAGGTCCTTCCGGTACCCGCGACCGACCCTGCGACCGACCCTGCGACCGACCCCGCGACCGACCCTGCGACCGATTCCGCCGCAGCACTCACCACGAGGAGGGGGTGAACCCATGACCGCTCAGCTGTCCGCAGTCGACCTCGCCTACGCGACGCTCAACGATCCCCAGTTCCGCCTGCCCGCCCATCCGTCGCTGGTACCCGGCGTCGTGCTGCACTGGTCGGAGGACGGCCTGCTCGTCGAGGGGACCGGCAACCGGCGCACCCTCAGCGGCCGGTCCGCCCGGCAGATCCTGCCCGACCTGGTGCCGCTCCTCGACGGTACCCGCACCCTGGACGAGCTCGCCGCCGCGCTCGGGCGGACCGCTCCCCAGATCCGCGCGGTCCTGCTGCTCCTCTACTCCTGCGGCCTCCTGCAAGAGGGCGTGCCGCGCGACACCGCGCCGCAGTCGGTCCTGCTGGCCCGGCTGCTCGACACCACCCGCGTCAACGCCGGCGCCGACGAGGTGCAGGACCGCATGGCGAGCGCGCCCATCGGGCTGTGGGCGGCCGGACCCTTCGGCGAGCTGCTCGCCGAGCGGCTGGGAGCCCTGGGCATGCGCACCGTGCGCCTCGACTCCCTCGACCCCGACGCCTCCGACGGCTTCGAGGCCCCGTCGCTGGCCGTGCTCCACGTCGACCGCGACGACCGGGCCGCCGCCCGGGCGGTCTACCGAGCGCTGCGCCGCCGGGGCGTGCCGGTTCTCCTCACCGGCCCGGACGGCGACGGCCACTCCATCGGTCCCTACAGTGCGGCAGACCACGGCGCATGCCCGGAGTGCCACCTGGAGCAGGCTCCGCCGGGCCCGGCGGAACTGCTCAGCCCGCAGGCCGTCGCCGTGGCTGCCGCACTCACGGCCTTGGAGGTGCTGGCCCTCGTGGGCCGGATCGGCAAGCCGGTCTCCCTCCACGGCCGCGCGCGGATCGACGTGGGTGCCGGGACGTCGCAGACCCGGATCCTCGCGCCGCGGCCCGGCTGCGACCTGTGCGGCGATCCCGCCGTCGAGCTGCAGGACCCGTCGCCCGCGTACGCGTACGAGCACTCGGTCGCCTTCCCGCCGCGTCGGCTGGTCAACCCCAGGGACCACCAGAACCACTTCGAGCCCGCCAACCTCGCCCTCCAGTACGACGTGAAGGAGTACCCGGACGCGGAGGCCGTCGACCTGCCCGGAGCCGGCCTCGGCCTGCTGGACGCCGGAGCCGCGCCGACCGTCGGCATCGAGGTGCTCGGCACGATGCTGGCGGCCGCCTTCGGGCTCAAGCAGCAGCCGCAGGACCGGCGGCAGAAGCTGCTGCGGTTCGCGCCGACCGGCGGGAACCTGGGCTCCCCGACGGCGTACATCGTGGTGCGCGACGTCGCGGGGCTGCGGCCCGGCACGTACGCCTACCAGCCGATCGGACACCGGCTGGCGCGGGTGGCCGAACTGCCGCAGGAGTACGCCGACATGGTCGAACCGGTGCTCCTGGTGGTCACCGGGGCGCTGGTACGGGTCGCCCGGAAGTACCGGACCTTCGCCTACCGGGTGATCCACCTCGACACGGGCGTGGCACTGAGCCACCTGTTGCTGCTGAGCCGCCGGCTCGGCCTGCGGCTGGTCAACGAGCCCGCATGGGACGACGCCGCGCTGATGGCGGCCCTGGGAGTGGAGCGCGAGTTCGAGAGCGTGACCGCCGTCGTCCGGCTCGCGGCCGGCGCCGGTACGGACACGGAGGAGGGGAACCGGTGAGCGATCTTCTGGACATCCTGGCGGCGGTCCGCCAGGACGCCGAGGCGCAGTCGGCGGCGGCGGTCGCGCAGGACCCGCACCGGCCGGGGCGGGCGGAGGCGGGCGACTTCCCGACGCAGGACTTCGGCGCCCTCGCGGAGGGCGGGCTGCGGCCGGCTCTGGAGCGGCGCAGGGCGAATCGTTTCTTCGCCGAGCGGGACGTGGACCCCGCCCTGCTCGGCGCGATGGTCTGCGCCGGTCATGCGGCCGATGCGGCCCTGTGGCCCGACGAGCGGGTGCGCCCCCTGGAGTTCCTCGTGGTGGCGCGCGCCGTGGCCGGGTTGAGCCCCGCCGTCCACCGGCTCGGCCCGGACGGGTTCGAACCGCTGGCCGCCATCTCGGGCGCGGAGGAACTGAGCACCTTCGTGCTCCAGCCCGAGTTCGCCCACGCGCCGGCCCTGCTGCTGGCGGTCGGCTCGCTGGAGGACGCGCTCGGGGCCGACGGCTCCCACGGCCACCGGCGGCTGCTGGAGCGCAGCGGAGCGGCCTGCGAGGCCGCCTGGCTGACCGCGGTGGACGCCGGCCTGGTCGGGAGCATCTTCGCCGGCTTCCTCCCGGCGGCGCTGAAGAAACTCGTGGGCATCGACGGATTTCGGCGGACGCAGTTGCTGGCCCTGGCCGTTGGCCATGCCGTCGACGCGTCCGACGAGCACGGCGGGGCAGCGGCCAACGGCTGAAACCCCGCACAGCACCGGCAGCAGAGAGGAGGTGACACACATGGACAACATGGACAACCTGACCGACCTCGACCTGAGCATGGCCGCGGACGGCCCGTCCGGCGCCTTCCTGGAGGACCTCCAGGACGCCACCGCCGCGTACTCCACGATCGGTTCGGTCTCCACGGCGGGTACGGCCACGGGCTGCGCGAGCAGCTTCGGCTCCGCCGGAACCTTCGGCTGACGGGGGCGGGCCGGTGTCCGGCCCCGGACCCGGAACACCCACCCCGACCTGCCCTTCGATCCGTGAAAGGAGGTGGAAGAACACATGCAGCACATCAGCGAAAGCGGCCTGGAGGTCGACCTCTTCGCCGCCGCCGAGGCCTCGGTCGAGGACCTCTCGGAGAGCGCCGCCGCGGGCTGGTCCAGCGCCGGCAGCGTCTCCTCGGCCGGCTGCGCGACCGGCACGTTCAGCTCGGCCGCCACGCTCTCGTCCTACAACAGCTGACCGGGGAGGCCGTCGTGACGGCACGCCGGTCCAAGACGGCGAAAGGAGGTGAAAGACATGGAGCACATCAACGACAACGACCTGCAGCTCTTCCTGAGCGACGAGCTGGTGGTCGAGGACCTGCCGGAGACGGCGGCCCTCGGTTCCTGGGGAAGCGCGGGCACCTTCGGCAGCACGGTCGGCGGTTGCGCGTCGACCGTGAGCACCGGCAGCACGTTCACCTGATCCGGCCCGAGCACCTGCATCGGACCGGCCACCGCAGCAACAGAAGGAGGAACCACCATGGAGCACACCCAGCTGGGCGATGACCTGGACCTGGAGGCCTTCGTCGAGGAGCTCGACGACGCCGCCAACCCGGCCCTCTCCACCGCCGCCACCCTGGCCTGCGCCGGCTCGTTCGCCGGCAGCTGCGCGTCGAGCGGCAGCAGCTTCTCGACCGCCTCTTCCTGAGGAACGCCGGGGAGCCGCGTCGCTGGTACCGACGCGGCTCCCCACCTCGCGAGTCTCGCAGAAACCCACTCGCAACGGACCCGGTCCGTCCGAAAACGCACGATCACGACACCGAGAGCGAGGACATGCACGTGTCATCCGGCCACCACACCGCGGTGATCGAGCCGTGGCTCGACACCGAGCCGCTGCGCATGCGCGAGGGCGTCGAGATCACCACCGGCGCCGGGGGCCGCACCATGCTGATCACCCCGGCCGGCCGGTACCTGAACATCTCGCCCAGCGGGCTGGCCATCCTGCGCCACCTGGGCGACGGCATGACGGGCACGGAGCTGATGGCCCTGCTCGCCGCGCGCTACCCCAAGCAGGACGAGCAGATCCGGACGATCCTCCCCGACTTCCTCGCAGACCTCCGCCGGGCCTGCGTCCTCAACCTGGAGCCCCTGCCGGCCACCGGCACCGAGAAGGCCGCCAGGTACGGCCGGCTCGACCTCGTCAAGCGCTTCCCGCTCGTCCGCGACCCCAACCGGTACGCCGCTCCGGTGGCGGCCCTGCTGCGGCGGCTGCCCGCCTGGCTGCCCGCCACCCTGCTGCTGGCCGTCCCCCTGTTCGCCCTGCCGCCAGCCGTGCTCGCCCTCCGCTCCTCCCCGGGCAGCGCCGATCCGGCGGTCTGGATGGTGGTCGCCGCCGTGGCCGTGATGCTCGCCGAGGTCGCGGTGCACGAGTCCTGCCACGCCGTCGCGATGGCCTACAACCGGGTCACGCCGAAGGACGCCGGCGTCGGACTCATGCTCTACCTCTTCCCGATGGCCTACGTCGACCGCACGGACAGCTACCGGCACCAGGGCCGCTTCGGGCGGGTGCTGATCTCCCTGGTCGGGCCCCTCTGCGACCTGGCGTTCGCCGGTGCGTGGGCCGTCGCCGCACTCAACACCTCGGGTGACGCGGCACTGTTCTTCCGCATCCTGCTGGGCTTCCAGCTGCTGGCGGTGGTCGCCAACGTCAACCCGCTCTTCCCCAGCGACGGATACCACGCCCTCGAGGCGGCACTGGGGTCGATCAACATGCGCGGCCGCGCGCTCACGTACGTCCTGCACCGGGTGACCCGCAAGCCGCTGCCGCTCTACCTCCGGTCGGTCTCCGGGCGGGTACGCGCCGGCTACGTCTTCTACTTCGCACTCAGCCTGCTCTACACCCTGTTCGCGGCCGCACTGATCCTGTTCAACCTGTTCTCTCTGGCCATGGGGCTGATGCCGTGAATCCCAGGACGAATCCCGAGCGCGTACGGTCGGCACCGTTCCGGCTCGACCGGGTGAGCGGGCTGCCCGCCACCGCGCTGACGCTGAGCGAACCAGTACGCGAGCAGCTCGACCGCTGCACCGCCGCCGCCGCGGAACTCGACGCCGCCACCGCCCCTCTCGCCGACGCGGTCTTCCCGCTGGTTCCGCTCGCCGAGCAGGGCGCCCGGCGCCGGCTGCTGAAGCTGCGGCGGCTCGTGCACCGCGGCGGGGCCCTGACCGACGCCGACATCGCCTTCCTCGGCGCCGCCGGGGTTCCCGACGCCGAGCTGGCGCGCCGGCAGCGAGCCCACGAGGAGTCGGCCCGGCAGCTGGCCGCGCTGGAGCAGGCCGTCGCGGGCTGCGAGGCGGCCACGGCCGACGTCCTGCGCACCCACCTCGCCGAGGGCCCGCTCGCCTCGTCCTTGCCGCTGGTCTCGGCGCACCTGCCGCAGCGGCCTTCCGACGCCGAGCTGAAGCCGGGCGCCCGGACCTCGCGGACCCTGCTGAGCTACCTCGTACGGGCCGCGCTCAAGCCGAGCCCGCTGAGCCGGCTGACCACCGTCGCACTGCACCCGGCACCCGGCGCCGAGCCCGGCGGGCACGGTGAGACGGCCGTCCCGATCGGCCTCGTCCACAGCCTGTTCACCGAACTGGCGGCCACCCCGCGCTTCGCCGACGCCTTCGACTACGCCCCGGCCCACCCCGTTTCGACCCGGACCGGTGGCCACCCGGTGGTCCTCACCTCGCTCTCCGACACGGGCGGCTTCCTCTGGTCGACCGAGAAGATCGTCGACGCCGGGCTCTACCGGGCGGAACTGGACGGGCTCGGCGACACCCGCCCGGGCACGCTTCCCCCCGGCAGGCTGGCCCGACTCGTACGCACGGGCCTGCTCGTCCCGGTCGTGCCCTGGGAACGCGGCAGCCACGCCCCGCTCCTCGACCTGGCCGACGCCCTGCTGGGCAGCGCGGCCGAGGACGCCCCCGCGATCGCCGCGGCCCTGACGGCGTTGGACGACGGGGTCCGCGCCGTCGCCGCGGCCGGGCCGGCCGACCGCCGGCGCCTGCTGCCCGCCCTGCGCGCGCAGGCCGACCGGATCGCCGACCTCTGCGGAGCACCGCACTGGACCGGCCAGCTGGTCCACGAGGACGCGGCCGCCCCCGCCCCGGTCGGACCGCTGCCGGAGACGGTCGCGGCCGACCTGGAGACGGTGGCCTGCGCACTGCGCCCGTACCTCGTGCGCTCGCACGTCTACGACGCCGTACTGGAGGCGTTCAAGGCCCGGTACGGGACGGGCGGCAGGTGCGCGGACGCCGCCGGGTTCTTCATGGAGATCCACGGCGACAGCACCTTCAAGGTCGCCTTCCACCGGGCCCGGATGCGGGACATGGAGCCCGCTACCGGGCAGGACGGGCGCGCCTTCCTTCCCGTGGGGCGCACTTCCGCACCGCCGTCGGCCGCTGTCCTCCACCAGCTCGCCGCGGACAGTGCCGGGGCCGTCCGCGACGGCCGCTACCGGATGGTGGTCAACCAGTTCGGCAGCGCCCTCGGCGGACTCGTCGGCCGGTTCGGCCGGGTCCTCGGCGCAGAGGCCGTCGCCCGGGCCCAGACCGGCTGGCTGGAGGAGCTCTTCCCCGGCTGCGAGGTCCGCGGTCTCACCCTCTGCGCCGAGGTCAACAACCTCCAGCACGCCGGTGCCGGCCACCTGCCCGAGCTCCGGTGGCCCGCGGAGCGGCAGCGCCCCCGCCCGGATTCGATTGGTTTCGACCGGCTCGTCCTGCGGCACGACGCCGCCGGCGACACCCTGGAGTTCGAGGACGCCGCCGGCCGCCCCGTCGCGCCGGTGTACACCGGCATCGTCCCGTCGCACATCGCCACGGGCGCCGCCCGCCTGGCCCTCGCCGTCATGGACCCCTGGCTCGACCGGTCGGCCCTGACGCGGGACAACCATCCGTTCCTGCGCGCCCAGGCCCATGCCGGCGGCACCGCCGAAACCGTCAGGACCCCCCGCGAGACCGCCGGACGGGTCGTGCTGCGGCGCGCCCGCTGGGTGTTCCCCGCCGCTTCCTTCCCCCTGCCGGAGCGGGGCGAGTCGACGGCCGCGCACCTGCTGCGCCTGGACCGGTGGCGGCGCGCGTGGCAGCTGCCCCACGAGGTGTTCTTCCTCGCGCTGGGCGACGACCCGCTCGACGCCAACCGGCGCAAGCCGATGTGGCTGGACCTGTCCTCGCCGCATGCGGTCGCCACCGCGCTCCCGTTGATCGCCGGCGCGCACACGCTCCGGGTCGAGGAGGCGCTGCCGGGCCGGGAGCACGCCTGGGTCGCCGGGGCCGACGGCCCGCACACCTGTGAGCACGTCAGTTTCCTTGCCTGGGACCGTCCTTCCGGAGACAGCCGATGAACCGCACACCGCCTCCGGTGGACCACCCCACGTGGCTCTACCTCAAGCTGTACCCGGGCCGGCCGGACCTCCTCGATGCGACGCTGACCGAGGTGGTGGCACCGCTCGTCGCACAGGTCGCACCCCTCGCCTCGCGGTGGTTCTTCCTGCGCTACCTGGACACGACGGGCGCCCATGTCCGCCTGCGGTTCCACCTTGCGGGCCCCGCGGCCGACGCCCTCGCGGAGCGGCGCGCGGAGCTGACCGGCCGGCTGGAGGCTCTGGCGGACCGGCCGGCGCCGGACCGGCCCGCGCCGACGGCCCTGCCGGCTTCGGCCGCCCCGGGTGCGGTCCCGTCCGCCGGTCGGGCGCAGGGCCGGCCCGAGGTGCGCCTCGACCTCTACGAGCCCGAGTACGCCAAGTGGGGCGGTCCCCGGTACCTGGAGGTCGCGGAGCGCACCTTCCAGGCCTCCAGCGCGACCGCGCTGCGCCTGCTCGACGCGTCGGACGGCACGCTCGAACACCGCCTCGCCCTGGGCGGCTCGGTGATGACCGGCCTCCTCGACCGGCTCGGCCTCACCGGTGAGCAGCGGGCCGGCTTCCTGCGTACCCACTACGCCTGGTGGTCGGGGCGCCGGCATGCACAGCCCGCCGACGGCGCCGCCCGCGACACCGCCCTGCGCACGCTTCACGACCGGCTGCTGCCCACCGTACGGGAGCGGGCCGAACGGCTGCTCGCGACCGGGCCCGAGAGCGAAATGATCAGTAGGTTGTGCGCCGATATGCTGCTCGGTATCGAAGATCGGGGGCCGCAGCAGAAGCCGCTCTTCCTGGCTTTCCACCACCTGCACCTCTCGCTCAACCGGCTCGGGATCGTGCCGGTCGAGGAGGCCCTGGTGTCGCTGTCGGCCGGGTCGTACCCGGAGACCGTGCGGACGATCCCCGTCCCGTCCCCCGTCCCCGCCCGCTCTGAGGAGTCGTAGTGCTGGAACTGCACAATGTCAGAAAGGCCTTCGGGGACCGCCGGGTCCTCGACGACGTGAGCATGGCCCTGACCCCCGGGAAGCTCACGGGCTTCGTCGGGTCCAACGGTGCGGGCAAGACGACCACGATGCGCATCATCATGGGTCTGCTCGCCCCGGACAGCGGCCGGATCACGTGGAACGGCTCGGCTCTGACCACCGAACAGCGCCGTGCCTTCGGGTACATCCCGGAGGAGCGCGGCCTGTATCCGCGCCAGCCCGTACGGGAGCAGCTCGTCTACTTCGGGATGCTGCACCTGATGTCGCCGCGTGAGGCGGCGCAGCGCGCGGACGAGATCCTGGAGGTCCTCGGCCTGGAGCAGCGCGGCGCCGACAAGCTCGAGGACCTCTCGCTCGGCAACCAGCAGCGCGCGCAGATCGCGGTCGCGCTCATGCACCGGCCGGAAGTCCTCGTCCTCGACGAGCCGTTCTCCGGCCTGGACCCGGAAGCCGTCGACGCGCTCAGCGGCCTGATCCGCTCCTGCAGCGACGACGGCGTCCCCGTCCTGTTCTCCAGCCACCAGCTGGACCTGGTGGAGAAGCTGTGCGACGAGCTGGTCATCCTCTCCGGCGGCCGGATCACGGCTTCCGGAACGGCCGCCGAACTGCGGGCGGAGCACCGCGTCGTGATCCGCATCGACGCACCGGGGGCGGCCGGCTGGATCGGCGGCCTGGAGGGGATCGAGGTCCTGTCCGCAGACGGTGCGCACGCGGAGTTCGCCGCGTCCGACGCAGGAGCGGCCGATGCCGTACTGCGCGAGGCGCTGGCGCGCGGGCCGGTGACCCACTTCGGTGAGGTTCCGGTGCCGCTGTCGGAGATATACAAGGAGGCGACCCGGTGACCGGGGTCCAGCAGCGTTCGAAGACGTCCCCGATCTGGCTGCGGGTGGCGCAGCGTGAGGTACGGGTCCGTGCCCGCAGCAAGGCGCTGTGGCTGTCCACCGTGGCCATGGTCGTCCTGATCGTCGGCGGCGTGGTGGCCCTGCACTTCCTCTCCGGCCGGACCACGAGCTACAAGGTCGCCGTCACCTCGCCGGAGGCCGCCCGGATCGTCTCCGCCGCGGCCGCCGCCGCGCCGGATGTCGAGTTCGAGACGCGGAGCCTGCCGGACCGGGCCGCAGCCGAACAGACCGTGAAGGACGAGGAGGCCGACGCCTTCCTGGTGCAGGAGGACGTGGCGGGCCGCCCCGCCTGGAGGCTCGAGGCGAAGGGCCAGCCGGAGGCGGCGCTCCACGGCTACCTCGCCCGTGCGGTTGCGGACGGGGCCATGCAGCAGAACGCCCAGGCCCTGGGCGTCCCGCTGGCCGAGGTGCTGCGCGGCTCCGAGCTGACCCCCGTGGAGCTGGACTCCGGATCCGACCAGGCCGAGTACCAGTACGGCGTGACCTTCGCCTTCGGCCTCCTGTTCTTCCTGTCCTGCCAGCTCTTCGGCACCGCCACGGCCAACAGCGTGGTCGAGGAGAAGGAATCCCGGGTGGTCGAGGTCCTGCTCGCCGCCATCCCGACCCGCTCGCTCCTGGTGGGGAAGGTCGTGGGCAACGTCTTCCTCGGCATCGTCCAGATGGCACTCTTCACCGTTTCGGGGCTGCTGAGCGCGGTGGCGGTCGGCGGGATACCGCACCTGGGGGCGATCGCCGCCTCCAGCGGCTGGTTCCTGCTGTTCTACCTCGTCGGCTTCAGCACGGTCTGCTGCCTGTTCGCGGGCCTCGGGGCGCTGGCCTCCCGTACGCAGGACATGCAGGCGGCCACCGCCCCGCTCCAACTGCTGGTGACCGCCACCTACATGTGCTCGATCATCGGCAAGGGCGTGGTCGTCACCATCGCCTCGTTCGTCCCCATCGCCTCCACCGTCACCATGCCGGCGCGGGTCTTCGCCGGAACCGCCGCCTGGTGGGAGATCGCGGCCTCCCTCGCGATCGCACTGGCCTTCGCGGCGCTCACCATCCGCATCGCGGCCCGCGCCTACCGCTCGTCGGTGCTGCACACCGGCAGCCGGCTCTCCCTGCTCGCCTCGCTGCGCGCGGCGGGCGCCGAGCCCGCGGGCGCCCGGCCCACAGGCGCGTAGGACCGGACACAGGTCCCGCACTGCGACCGGCCAGGGCACGTCCTGGCCGGCCCCCCAGAAAAGAAGAAGGGTTCCCCCCATGAGCAACCACGTCGTCGTCGCCGAGATCGGCCTGACCAAGAACAAGTACGGTGCCGAGATCCGCACCTCCGAGCCGATGACCCTGGACGAGGCCCGGGCGTACGCGCTCACGGCCGCCCGCGGCGGCCACCCCGAGTTCGTTCCGGCCCCCAAGAACGCCCAGGTGCTCCGCACCGGCGGTGAGGACCAGTACCTGGTCGTCGAGGGCCACCGGTTGAGCCCGGACAGCCTTACCCGGCTGAGCGTCGCAGAGGTCGTGGCGAGCGCCTGACGCGGGCCGGGCCCCGGGGCCTGCGCCGTGTGCGATCGCCTCCCCCGGTCAGCAGGGGGAGGCGATCACACCTGCGGTGACGGGCAGTCATCTCCCGGGCCGTGAACCAGGTCTGGCAGAATCGCAGGGGCACTCCCGCGCAGCCTCGGCCGACGTACGACACCGCCAGGAGGACTTCCGTGGTGACTCTGAGGATTCAGGGCTTAGCCCGTCCGGAGGCCGACGGCCTCCTCCTGCTGCCGGAGACGGCCTGCATCAGGCTCGTGGCGCAGTTGCCACCGCAGTGGCGCACGACCCAGCAGATGGAGGCCGGCCGGTTCACGCTGGATGTCCGGGTACCGGATGGGGGCGATCCGAAGTCCGCCCGTCAGACCATCGAGCAGGCGTTCCGGGATCCCGGTCTGCGGGACTGGACCTGGGCCGAGCGGCCGGCGCACTAGCGTTCAGCAGCGTTCAGAGCCATCCCCGGTCACGGGCGGCCAGCACTCCCTGGGCCCGGGTGGTCGCGCCCAGGCGGCGCAGCAGCTGGGCGATGTGGCCGCGGTAGGTACGCACCGAGATGCCCAGGTCGCGGGCACCGGCGTCATCCTTCTCGGCCCGCACCATCGTCTGCAGCACCTGCTGCTCGAAATTGGTCAGCCGTTCGTGGTCGAGGCCGCGAGCCGTCGACCAGAACCGCTCGAAGAGGGTCACGAGGCTGGAGATCATCCCGGGCTGGTGCACGATCAGCGCGCCGCGCGAGGTCTCCTGGGGGTCGATCGGCACCAGGGCGGTACGCCGGTCGAAGATCAGCATCCGTTCCAGGGGCCCGTCCAGGGTGCGCACCTGTGCACCCTGAGCGGCCAGTTCGGTGAGGTAGCCGGCGGTTTGCCCGTCGGCGAGGGCGTCGGTCCGCACGATGGTCCGCATCGCCGTACCGCGCCGCAGCGCCCGCAGGTCCGCCTCCTTGGCGGCTTCGATCGCCGCAGGGGTCAGCGGGCCGTTGGGCTGTACGGAGGCCACCTCGTGGTGGACGAAGAAGGCCAGTTCGTCGATGCGGGCGCGCACCCGGTCGGCACCCTCGACCCGTTCGACACCGTCCGGCAGGGACTGCCGCCGCCCCTCCCGCTGGTCGTCGAGCAGCACGTTGACCAGTCGCCGCGAGGAGATGACCTGCTGGAGCTCCTCCTGGAGTGCGGTCAGCCGGCCCTCGACCAGCCGCTCCATCACGAGGAACGGGTCGGTCGCCTCGAACCCCCGGTCGTCGGCGCCGGTCACCATGCCGTACTTCTCCAGCCGGTCCAGCACCTCGCGCAGGTCGGCGCAGTCCATCCCGACGGTCAGTGCCAGGGCCTCGACGCCTGCGCCGGGAGAGCGCAGCACCGCGCGGTAGGCGAGCTCCTCATCGTCTGTGACTCCCAGGTGCGCCAGCTCACCCTGTGCCATCCGTATCCCCCTGATGACGCCGAAAAAATCGACCGGAACCGTTCGCCCGTTGATCGATAACTGATCGTAACGCCGACTGGTGACAGCAAGATCCGGTGAATATTCGGTGTGGCGCCTGAAGCCCCTTGCAATCCTTGGGCCGAAGCGCAGTGATCCGGCATATTCTGCGGCCCTTGTGCCGAAGTTGTGACGCTCGTTCGGGACCGTCACGCGCCCGGCCCGCCCGCTGCAGAACCGGACTTCCTAACGGCTTCTTGACAGCGGACGGGCTCGAGAGACGGTTTGGCGCCATGCGTGCGACCGCGGAACGAACGGAGCGTCACCGGGGATCCGGGCGACGGGAGTACGGGCGGCGGCGGTCAGACCGCCGCCTCCGCCCGGGCACCCGTCCGGGCCTCCTGCCGCACCACGTGCCGGCGCCGGGACGGCATGCCCACGGTCGGGTTGGTGACGCCCCAGGCCGCGCCCTTGCAGATCAGCTCCTTGTAGAGGGCGGCCACGCGGCCCGTCAGGGCCCTGTCGAGCGCCCGGTCGTCCGCGGTGACGAACTGGATCAGGCCCTCCTTGCGGCCGAGGGAGATGCACTGCTGGAAGTAGCGGATGGTGGCGCGGGGGACCTTGGCGCCGGTGAGGCGGGCGGCGATGGCGTCGGCGGCTTGCCAGGCCATGGGAACGCCCGAGGCGCAGGACATGCGCAGCGGCTTGTCGCCCGGACCCATGGCCAGGGCCGCGTCACCCACTGCGTACACGTCGGGGTGCGAGACCGAGCGCATCGTGGCGTCGACCACGATCCGACCTCGGTCGGTGAGCTCCAGGGTGGTGCCCTGGGCGATCGGGTGGACGGCGAAGCCGGTGGTCCAGACGGTGACCGCCGAGGGGATCGACCTGCCGTCGGCGGTCTGCACAGCGTCCGCCGCCACGGCGGCGACCTCGGTGTGCTCGTGGACCGTGACGCCGAGCCCGTCCACCACCTTTCGCAGGTGGGCGCGGCCCTTCTGCGAGAGCCAGTCGCCGAGTACGCCGCGCACGGCGAGGGCGACATCGAGGTCCGGGCGGGCCTCGGCGATCTCGGTCGCGGCCTCCAGGCCGGTCAGGCCGCCGCCGACCACGACCACGGGCCGGCCGGCGTCCAGGGCGGCCAGACGGTCGCGCAGGCGCAGGGCGCCCCGGCGGCTGGACACCTCGTGGGCGTGTTCGGCGGCGCCGGGGACGCCGCCGTCGTCCCAGCCGCTGCCGAGGGCGTAGACCAGGGTGTCGTACGCCAGCTCCTCGGCCGACTCCTCGGCCGACTCCTCGGGCCCGTCACCATGGGCGGAGCCGACCATGACCGCCTTGCGGTCCACGTCCACGGCAATGACCTTCGCAAGCTTCAGCTCCACACCCGTGCCCGCGAACATCTCACCGAACGGGCGGGGCCTGAGGTCCTGTCCGGCCGCGAGCTGGTGCAGCCGGACGCGCTCGACGAAGTCGGGCTCGGGGTTCACGAGGGTGATGGCCACGTCCTCGCGGTACAGCCGCTTGGCGAGGCGGCCGGCGGCGACGGCTCCGGTGTAGCCGGCTCCGAGGACGACGATGCGGTGCTGCATGGGCCTGCTCCAGTCTGCGCGGGTCGGTTCCGCCCTTGTCTTGCGCGGTGTCGCCCCTTGAACCGGACAGCCCACCGTTCCCTGACAGGATCGGAATGTGACCTGCGCCACATCACCCCTCCGCCGCCCTCGGATCAGAGGGTGTAGAGCGGGGAACCCCCTTGCCCCTCGGCGGCCCACCGCTCGGTCGCGCGGACGAGCTTGTCGGGGTTGACCTGGCTGCGGACCGCCGTGATGCCCTCCGCGGTGACCTCCAGGCAGGTGATCCCGACGACCCGGCCGTCCACGACCGCCACGATGGCGGGCCCGCCGTTGGCGGTCGTCGCGTAGATGTCGGGCGCGCCGCCGACGTACGCCCGCTTGGCCGGGCTGGGCTTGAACAGGCCGCGCAGGAAGGTGGCGACCGCGAGCGCGCCCTCGAACGCCTTCGCGCGGGCCGGGACCTTGCCGCCGCCGTCGCCGACGGAGACGGCGTCCTGGGTGAGCAGGCGGACGAGGGGCTCGGTACGGCCGCTGGTCGCCGCGGCCAGGAACTCCTCGACGATCCTGCGGGCGGCGGCCTCGTCGATCTCGGTGCGCGCCTTACCGTCCGCGACGTGCTTCTTGGCCCGGTGCAGGATCTGCTGACTGGAGGCCTCGGTGATGTCCAGGATCTCGGCGATCTCCCGGTGCGGGTAGTCGAAGGCCTCCCGCAGCACGTACACCGCCCGCTCGTTGGGCGACAGGCGCTCCAGCAGGACGAGGACGGCGTACGACACGGACTCGCGCTGCTCGGCGGTGTCGGCCGGGCCGAGCATCGGGTCCCCGGCGAGCAGCGGCTCGGGGAGCCACCTGCCCACGTACGTCTCGCGCCGGGCGCGCGCCGAAGCCAGCTGGTTGAGGCAGTAGTTGGTGAGGACCTTCGTCAGCCAGGCCTCGGGCACCTCGATCCGCGCGACGTCGGCCGCCTGCCAGCGCAGGAACGTCTCCTGAACGGCGTCCTCCGCCTCGCTCGCCGAGCCGAGCAGCCGGTAGCCGATGGCCTCCAGCCGGGGCCTGGCAGCCTCGAACCGGTCCACGTCACTCATGATCAGGCCCATGCCCGAGATCCTAGATGCTGACCGCCGCACGCGGGCTGTCGTTCAGGCGGGCCGGCGGCCCTCGCGCATGAGGTCGCGTCCATGCCGTCGCCACGGCCAACGCCCCGGCCTCCGCACCGAAGTTCTGGTACGGGATGCCTTCCCCGGTGAACTGAGCCGCTGAGCAAACAACGAAGGCCCAGGTCCCTGACCCGGGCCTTCGTCCAAGAGCGGATGACGGCAATCGAACCCGCGCCATAAGCTCGGGAATCACCGATCTTCCCTGCCTTGCCTGGCACGCGTCTGGCGCCGACCAGTCTTCTGATCCGTAGCTCTACAGAGATCGGTCAGCGCCGGTCATACCGGGTGCGTCATGACCACCTCGGGTACTGGCGGTCAGGTAGGGCTGCCGCCGTTGCGGTACCGAGTTGCCGTACAGCGATCAACGATGCTGCGCAGGAAGCGCTGCCTTCTGGATGCGCCCCCAGCCTCCCGCCCCAGCAGCAAGGCCGCGACACCACCCGGCAAGTCCGCAATCGGTTGCAGCCACAGCGGTGCTGGCGATTGAGGCGCCACCGACTGAGCACCGCAAGCGATCGGCTGCGAGGCAGATCGTCGCGCCGTGCGTGGGCCTGCTTCGTCCAGGGCGTCCAGGAGGCGGATCGCGAAGACCTCGTCCGACTGCCGCGCGCCCAGGAGCGCGAAACTCGCGGCCCCGGCAGAAGCCGGACCGGCTCCTCTGAAGGCGGCCGTGATCCACCGGCATTCGAACCTTGAGCGTCAGCGGAGGTCGCCGCCGGGGTCGATGCCCCGGTGCATGCGCTGCGCGGCAAGGCATCCGGCACGGAGCTGGCACGGGAGCGGTAGACAGGTCCAGGCAACACAAAAGCCCCGGGGCGGGGGCCGTCCCGGCCTAGGCGCCGGCGGCGGCGGTTCCGTTGCGGAGGTGCCCGGGCGTGGCGCCGAGGCGCTTGCGCAGCAAGGTGGTGAGCGTGGAGGCGTTCTCGTAGCCGACGCGGCGAGCGACGGTCTCCGTGGGCAGGTCCGTGGTGCGCAGCAGGTGGGCGGCCTGTTCGAGCCGGATGGTCTGTGCAAACCGCAGGGGTGAGACGCCCAGGACCTTGTCCACGGCGCGCTGGAGGGTCCGCTCGCTCACGCCGACCGCCCGGGCCGCTTCGGCCATGCGCAGGGGCTGGTCGAGGTGCGCGCGGACCCAGCTCTCGAAGGCGCTGACGGTGGGATCGGTGCGGGCGAGGTGGCTGGGAATGGCGTAGCCGGCTTGGGTGGGGCGGTCGTCGACCACGAGGTAGCGGGCCGTGAGGTCGGCGAGGGCCGGGCTTGCCTGCCGCACCAGGGCGAGGGCGAGGTCGAGGTGCGCCATGGCGGCTCCGGCCGTGGTCACCCCCGGGGCATGGACCAGCATGTGACTCTCGGTCAGGGCGACTTCGGGGAACGCCTGCCGGAAGGCCGGGGCCAGCCACCAGCTGGTGGTGGCGCTGAGCCCGTCCAGCACCCCTGCCTCGGCGAGGAGGAACGTACTCGTGCACGCCGCGGCCAGGGGGATGCCTTCGGCCCGGGCCCGCCGGAGCGCCTCGCGCTCGGGTTCGCGTTCCGGGGCGGCCACCCAGTCCAGTAGGGGTGCGGGCTGTTTGGGGCCGGCCCCGGGCACGACGAGGAGGTCGGGCCGGGGTCCGTCGCCGGCGGCCTGGGCTTCGATCACGTGCCCGGAGGCCGTACGGACGGCACCCCGCCCGCTGACGCGGGTCAGTTCCCAGCGCGGTGGGGGGTGGGGCACTTCCTCCCGCAGTTCGTTGGCCATCTGCAGGACGTCGAGGACCGTGGCCAGCCCGGAGTCGAAGAGGTCGTCCATGACCAGCACCGAAATCCTCATGTCGGAAACGGTAAAGCATTCGGCGGATCCGCCACTGACCGGAGCCCATCGGCCGCTCATACGGTGATCACATCGCACGGCGGCGCGACACCCCACCGGGTCGCCCCGCACCCACCACGCACCGAGGAGCACTCCGTGACCAACGCCCTTGTCCCCGAGACCACCCGCATCGGCCTGCTCGCCCGCATCGAGGCCAAGCCGGAGTACGTCCGCCAGGTCGAGGAACTCCTCACCGGCGCCCTCGCCCTGGCCCGGGAAGAGGCCGACACCACCGTCTGGTTCGCGCTGCGCCTGGGCACTACCACCTTCGGCATCTTCGACGCCTTCGCCACCGAGGAGGGCCGCCGGGCGCACCTCCAGGGCAAGATCGCGGCGGCGCTCATGGAGCACGCCCCCGAGTGGCTCGCCGAGGCCCCCGAGATCCTGACCGTCGACGTCCTGGCCGCGAAGCTCTCCTGATCCGCCCGACCTGGGCCTTCCGGCCAGGAGCACCGCTCGTGTGCGCGGCGGAGGTGTCCGCAGGACCCCTCCGCCCCTCGACCCCGCCTGGTCTACGGCAGGATCCTCCCTCGCCAGGCGACACCTCGGCGGCGACAGGACGGGGCAGCACGGTGTGGCACGGCCTTCTCGACCGGCCGGTCCCAGGGAGGCCGCCGCCCTCCGCCGCACTCGGCCGCCACCGCCACCGCCGGACGGGTCTTCACGGCTGGTGCGGGAATCTGCCTGCTGCGGCCGACCGCTGCGACGGGCCCCGCCTGCCGCCCGGCGTTCCCGGCGGGTGGCGTCGACACCGGCGGGCCCGCCGACCGATGCCGGCAGTGGGCGTACTCGCCTCAAGCCTGCTCTGGGGGCGTGCCGGATTCGGCGGCGCGGCGGTACTCGGCGTTGATGCGCTGGGCCTCTTCGAGCTGGTCCTCGAGGATGATGATGCGGCAGGCGGCCTCGATCGGGGTGCCCTGGTCGACGAGTTCGCGGGCGCGGGCGGCGATGCGGAGCTGGTAGCGGGAGTAGCGGCGGTGACCGCCCTCGGAGCGCAGCGGGGTGATCAGGCGGGCCTCGCCGATGGCGCGGAGGAAGCCCTGTGTGGTGCCGATCATCTCGGCGGCTCGACCCATGGTGTAGGCGGGGTAGTCGTCGTCGTCGAGACGGTCGTACGAGTCGTCTACTGTCATTTGCACCTCTCCGTTAAACGCATAGAGGGGCCCTGGTGCCAGTACTGGCACCAGGGCCCTGAAGGAACTACTACACCACCTGCCGGCCCTGATGAAGCGCCGGCCTTCTGTGTCCGCACACCCGGCCTGGTGGCTGCCGTCGGTGCGGGGATCGCAGCTGCTTGACCGAAGACCACCTCGCTATCGATGTCCTGCGGTACCCGGATTCGAAACTTCCGCCCGGGCGATCCTGATGGCGCCGTGTTCCTCCGTTCTTTCCTCGATGATCAACTTCTTGCCGTGCGGATACTGCGTACTGCTGGTGATGCGTACTGCTCAGCGACCTGGGGGAGCGCCGCTGCTGCCACGCCCTGGTGCGCGCGTCCGCATCCCGACGCCTTCCCCAGGGGTACTGCTCTACTGCGTTACGGGTACCGCGTCGGCCATGACCGCGGTCCCGCTCTCGGAGGCCCCTGATCACTGCGGGCCGCCCGGTCCGGCCGCCAGTTTCGTCACCGTCCTGCGAAAGCCCTGGCTTCGAAACTCCACCGCCGCACCGTCCTGCTCACTGCGACTACCTGTACTGCTTGCCGGCAGTTCGTCTCTGCCAGCCCCTGTCTCTCTGCTGGTTACGAAAGAAAACATAACCCAGCAAAGCCTCGATGTCTACTGCGGCCAACATAGATTTCCTGTCCCGGCCGAACAGGTAAGGGGTTCCTGGTCGGGAGTGCGACGTGGTCGCGAAGGCGCGGCGGCCCCTGCACCTGCGCGCCCCCGGTTGTCCTTCCCACCCGGCGGGACGACCTGTGGCCGGGGTGAGGCGCCCCGTAGGATCGGGTTTCATGTCGAAGATTGACGAGCTGCTCGTTGACGTCGCCAGGCTGGTGGAGTCCGGGCAGAGCAACCAGATGTCCCTGACCGTCGTGACGGGGGGCGCTGTCATCACAGGTCGGCTGGCACCCGAAGCGGTGTGGCGGCAGCGTGTCTCGGAGGTCTTGGCGGACTCCGACCGGCTGGCCGAGTTCTCCGCCGTCTTCGCCACCACGGCGGCGAAGGACGGACCGCCCACACACCTGCACTTCCACCTGGCGCGGATCCTCCAGGGCCCTGTGGGGATCCCGGAGACAGGCGGGATGTACCGCGTCTCGATCGCGGACATCAGCGCCTGGACCATCGGCGACGTCAGCTACTCCGATCACTGACCCCGCCCCACTGCAGGAGCCACCCGTCGATGCATGAAAGGACCCCACCGGCACACGTGCCGGTGGGGTCCTTTCAT
>NZ_JBEYXK010000073.1:0-35812 GCF_040645035.1 Streptomyces sp. NPDC046876
GCGGTGTGCCGCGGGCCACAGGCGGGCCCCGTCGGCCGCTGCGGCGGGGCCGCGTCGATTAAGGTGACCGGGTGAAGATCGCCCTCATGGACTCCAGCCTGACAGGCTTGTACGCGATCTTGGACGCCTTCACGTGCGCCTCCGTCGGTGACGCAGGAGCAGGAAGAAGGCCAGCGCCGCGGCGGCGGCCACCAGCGGGATGCGGTTGGCCCGTGCCATGGTCGAGGCCGCCTCGGCCTTCTCGCGGACCGGTTCCGGGGCCCTGGCAGCTGCGAGGTGGCCGGCGTGGGTCACGCTGTCGCGGACCTGCGCAGCGGCGTGGGCCGCTTTGTCCAGGACCGGGTCCGGGGTCTTCTCCTTGATCATCTCAGCTGCCTGGGCTGCCGTGTGCCGGACCTGGTCGGCGGCCAGGGCTGCCTTCTCGGCGGCCTGCTCCTTGATCGCGGCCGCCTTCTCCTTGGCCTGGGTCTTGACGTCGGCCTTGGCCGCGAGAGCTTCCACGGTCTGGCCGAGCTCGTCGCGGGTGTGCTCGACCTGCTCGCGGAGCTCGTCGGGCGTCGGTGCGCCTGCGGGTTCGTCTGCCTGGGGCTGGTGGCTCATCGGTGGGTCTTCTCCTTGATCTCGGCCACGTCGGCCTTGATGCTGTCGATGGTCTTCTCGGGTGCGCGGCTGCCGGCCTGGGCGACCTGCTTCTTGCCCGCCAGGGCCAGCACTGCGGCCCCGGCCGCCAGCAGAACGCCGATGATCAGGGCCGCCGCCCACACCGGCAGGACCAGCCACAGGGCCGCGATCGCGGCGGCGACCAGAGCTTGGGCGGCCAGGACACCGACGAGGCCGGCGCCGCCGAACAGGCCGCCGCCCACGCCGTAGCGCTTGCCTTTCTGGGTCATCTCCGCACGGGCCAGCTGCATCTCCTCCCGGACCAGTTCCGAGATCTGCTGCGACGCCCGGGTGACGAGCTCGCCTACAGACTCGTCGCTGCCATGGCCAGGACGGCTTCCAACGGCACTCATTGACTCTTCACCTTCCTCCGCCTGCCAGGGGTTGCCCCCTTCGGGGCGCGCCTACCCGGCAACCCGCCGGTCACCCACCAGGCACGCATGGTCATCGCCAGCAGCGGACCAGAATGCGGGGCGCCGCACGGGCCAGGGCGGCGGCCGCGCCGCCGATCACAGCCCCGGCCACCACGTCGGAGGAGTGGTGGGCGCCGCTGTGACCCGCTCGACGGCGACCAGCACCGTCGGGACCGCGCACGCGGCCCGGCCCACGGCCAGGAAAGGGCGACGGCCGCGGTGAACGCGACGGTTGCGGCGGTGTGCCCGGAGGGAAAGGAGGAGCTGTCCGGCCGGTCCGCCACATCGCCGTGCGGAATCCCTTGCGGGTGGTCGGCGTCTGTCGACGAGGTGCTTGGCGAACCCGTCCGACAGCAGCTCGGCCATGGCCATCGCCAGCACCCCGGCGGCTGCGGCCCTGCGGCCCCGCCAGCCCCCTTTGGCCGCCATCACCAAGGCGGCGGGGCGGCCCACCACAGCTTGGTGTGCTTGGCCGCCTCCTCGACCGCGGGCAGCAGCCGGCGCGCCGCCGACGAGTGCCAGGCCACGATGCGCCGCGTCAGCCGGTGGTCATGGCCTTGGAGCCACGCCGGCACCCTCATGCCCTACCTCTCCCCGCACGCCGACGGCCGCTCACTCCAAGCCGCGGCGGTCCTCATCACTCCACGCCCGGTGTCCCGCGGTTCCACGTGCGGCTCCTCGTCCGCAGGCAGCCCGCCGGCGATCGCGCGCTGGCGGACCATCTCGGCGTCGAACTCCAGACCCAGCAGGACCGCAAGGTTGGTGATCCACAGCCACACCAGGAAGACGATCACGCCCGCCAGCGTGCCGTACGTCTTGTTGTACGAGCCGAAGTTCGCGACGTAGAACGCGAACCCGGCCGAGGTGAGCATCCAGATCACCAGTGCCAGAAAGCTGCCCGGGGTCACCCACTTGAAGCCGCGGCCCCTGGCGTTCGGCGCGGCCCAATACAGCAGCGCGATCATGATTGTGACCAGGAGCAGCAGGAGGGGCCACTTCGCGATCGACCACACCGTCATCGCGGTGGCGCCCACGCCCAAGGCCGTGCCCCCCTGCCGGCCGGACCGCCGGTGAACACCACGATCAGCGCACTGACGACCGCCAGGGCCATCAGCACCACCGTCAGCCCAAGGCGCAGCGGCAGGACCTTCCACACCGGCCGACCCTCGGGCATGTCATAGACGGCGTTCGAGGCACGGATGAACGCAGCGACGTACCCGGAGGCCGACCAGATCGCCACAGCCAGACCCAAGATCGCCAGCAGCGATCCGACGCCGGCGTTGCCCTGTAACTGCTGGACGGCGTTGTTGATCACATCGCGGGCTGCGCCAGGGGCGAGCTTTTGCAGGTTGTCCAGGACCTGCCGGGTGGCCGACTCGCCAGCGATGCCCAGCAGCGACACCAGGACCAGCAGGGCGGGAAGAGGGCCAGGATCCCGTAGTAGGTCAGCGCTGCTGCCCGGTCGGCCAGCTCGTCGTCCTTGAACTCCTTCAGCGTCCCGCGCAGCACCGCCTTCCACGACCGTGCGGGCAACTCAGAGACGTCCGGGTCTGGGACCACGCCCACGTGCCGCGCCCGGCGCAGGGTCGCGACCGTCGTGTGCAGCCGCTTCGCGAATGAGCCTCGTCGTATACCGGGCTGCAACTGAGCCTCGAACCGGCGCATCGACCGGGGGCGACCGAGCAGGCCTGAAAGCCCGACCGACGCGGTATCGTCACCAGTTTCGGGAACCGGCGCGGGATCAGTCCGGTGAACGGGACTGTCCAAGACGGCTACGACGCCGTGATCACACCAGCGACACCAAGATCATTCCACTGTGGCCGCTCCTTCCAGGCGGCCAGGGAGAGTGCCCGAAGCGAAGGCGAGGATGTCGTCGACCGCTTCGCGCAAGGTGCCGAAGTGGCGATGCACACCGTCCACCGCTGTGGAGGTGTTGACGCCCCACACCGTCATCCCGGCACGCAGCCCAGCCTGCACCCCGGAAGGGGCGTCCTCGATGACCAGGCAGTCCTCCGGTCGCGCACCGAGTCGCGCGGCTGCCTGCAGATACGGCACCGGCGACGGCTTGCCCTCTTCCACGGCGGCCGCGTCCACCACGACCTCCGGGACCGGCAAGCCGGTCCGTGCGAAACGGCCACGTACCCGGTGCTCATAGTTCGACGTCACCAGCGCCCAGGTCCCAGGCCGCAGAGCACTGAGCAGTTCCGAGCCGCCGTCGAAAGCCCCATAGGCGCCGGTGCGGACGTCCTCGTCCTCCAACTCGTGCAGTGCGGCGAGGCACTCTTGAGGGTCCTGGTCCGGAGCGAGCTCCGCGAAGGTCTCCATCGGCCGGGTTCGCAGTGCCACCCGGTAGACCTCGTCGGGGTCCAGGCCGTATCGCTCTGCCCACGTTCGCCAGACCGCGCGCTGATTGTCCAGGGCATCGATCAACGTGCCATCGACATCGAACAGGACATACCTCATGGCGCCGGACGGGCGGGGTTCACTGATCACGTGCCGATCATGCCATCAGGCCCTGAACAGGCAGTTTGCGGGACAGTCCTTACTGATCTTTTCGTAAGTTCGGTGGGTGTAGTGGTTGTGGGTGGGAGGCTGGCCGGGTGGCCTATCAACCTTCGCCTTCTACGGCTGGTGCCTCCCTTCCTCCGTTGCCGCGGCCTCAGTTGGCGGAGGCGCGTCGTGTTCGGGCGGTCGAGTTGTTCGAGGACGGTGTCTCGAATGCGGAGATCGCGCGGGCGGTGGGTGTGTGCGCGGAGAGCGTGCGGCGATGGCGGCGGGCGCGGGAGGAAGGTGGTGCTTCGGCCTTGCGTCGGCGTGCGGCCACCGGTCGCCCGCCCAAGCTGGACGGCGCCCAGGTCGAGACCGTCCGGGCCGCGTTGGAGCGGGGTGCCCAGGCCCATGGTTTCGAGGCCGACCTGTGGACGCTGGAGCGAGTTGGCGCCGTCGTTGAGCGGGTGACAGGAGTGGTGCTGTCGAGGGCGTCGGTGTGGCGGTTGCTGACCGGCCGACTCGGTTGGAGTCTGCAGCGGCCCGAGCGGCGGGCGGTCGAGAGGGACGAGTCGGAGATCGCCCGGTGGATCGCGCACGAGTGGCCGCGCATCAAAAAGGGGCCGTGAACACACGTGCCTGGATCGTGTTCCTCGACGAGTCAGGCGTCTCCCTGCTGCCTCAGATCCGCCGCACATACGCACGTCGTCTGGCTCGGCGCGGGCTCCGCCCGGCGGTTCCTTCTGGGCCTGCCCGTCGCGGCGGGCGCCGGCGGCGTGCTGATGGGCCCGGCAGATTGTGGAGTCGACGTTGATCTCCCACGTGATCAACCCCGCGGCATCCGACCGGGCTTGCAGTCTGGTCAGAAGGTCGGGCCAGATGCCGTCACGCTGCCATCGGCGGAAGAGTCTGTAGACCGTCTGCCACGGCCCGTACTCCGATGGCAGATCCCGCCACGGAGCACCGGTCCGCACTCGCCACCGGATGCCGTCGATCAGCTTCCGCCGACCCAGCGACCGCCTGCCCAACACCGCCACGGGCAGCAACGGTTCCAGTACCGCCCACTGCTCGTCAGAAAGATCCCCTCGCCCCACCCCGAGATCATCACGGCACAGGACGAGGGAACGAGCCCACTTCTAAAACACGGCCTAGCCGCCCCACCAAACCGTGTACGCCTACTTCGCCCGATGGCAACGCGACGGTGTATTCAAGCAGCTCAAACGCCTCTTGCGCCGCCTGGTCCGCACCCGCGAAGGCCGCGCTCCGGAGCCGACGGCCTGCATCATCGACTCCCAGAGCATCAAGACCTCCACCAACGCCCCCGCCGCCACCCAAGGCGTGGACGCCGGAAAGAAGATCGCCGGCCGGAAGCGGACCATCGTCACCGACACGATCGGACTCCTGCTGACCGTCCTGGTTACCGCGGCCAGCGTCCAGGACAGCACCGCAGGCCAACACCTGCTGACCGCGATCGCCGCCGAGCACCCCACCGTGCGCAAGACCTGGGCCGACATGGGCTACAAGACCGCCGTCATCGAGCACGGGTCTACCCTCGGCATCGACCTCGAGATCGTCCGACGCGACCCCACGACCAGCGTCCAGCCCCGCCGCTGGGTCGTCGAGCGAACCTTCGGCTGGCTCATGCACCACCGCCGCCTCGCCCGGGACTACGAAACCCTCTCCACCCGATCCGAAGCCGTCGTCCACATCGCCATGACCGACCTCATGGCCCGCCGCCTCACCGGCGAGAGCACCATCTCCTGGCGCGACCCGAAGAAAGCCACTAACCAACCATCTTAGGATGAAACATCGGACGAAAACGACCAAGGCCGCGAAGTTAGGCGGGATCTACCCACGTCAAGCGGCTTGGTGGGATTGCTGGTTGTGCGGGTAAGGGCAATGGAGTCTCTGGTAGGAGGGGTGATCCGCCAAGATCAGTCCATACCTCCGAGGTCCCATTGCGCCGTCAGTCCGCCACCAACTTGCTCACGCGTACGCCGTCGGTCTCCCAGAGTGTCTTCGCTCCAGGGCACCTGGGTGAACTGACCAAGTACGTCCCCGTCGAACTCGTCGACGCAGTGCTCGAAGAGACCGGATCCGTCCAACGGCGCTTACGGGCATTAGAGTCTCGCGTGGGCGTCTACTTCCTGCTCACGCTCGGTATGTTCCCGCACCTGGGCTACGCCAAGGTCTGGAGCAAGCTGGTCGCCGGCCTGGACGAAGTGCAGGTGCCGTCTCCGTCGGAGAAGGCTCTGCGTGACCTTCGGCGCCGCATCGGGTCGGCACCGCTGAAGGCGCGCTGTTCAAAGTCGTCGCCGGCCCCTTGGCCCAGCCGACGACCACGGGCGTCCGCTACCGGTGCTGGCGCACGGTCGCCTTCGACGGCTGCAGCTCGATCAAGGTGCCGGATGCTGAGCGCAACCAATGCTGGCTGGGCAAGCCCCCGCAACCGGCACGGCCTGACCGGCTACCCGCTCGTGCGCCTGATGACACTGGTCGAGACCGGCACACGTGGACTGCTCGGGGCCGCGTTCGGCCCCAGAGACTGCGGCGAGAACTACTACACGCGCCGTCTGCTCCACCTGCTCCGCCCCGACCAGCTCGTCCTGGCCGACCGCGGCTTCGACGGCGCCAAACTCCTCGCGCAGATCGCCGGAACAGGCGCCCAGTTCCTGGTCCGCCTCGCCTCCCACCGCCGCCTGCCCACCCACGACCGACAGTCCGACGGCTCCTATCTGGCACGACTCCAAGGCATCCGGGTCCGCGTCATCGAGGCCGATGTCACGATCACCCTGGCCGACGGCAGCACCCTGCACGAGGGCTACAGACTCCTGACCACGCTGCTCGACCCCACCCTCGACCCCGCCGAAACCCTGATCGGCCTCTACCACGAACGCTGGGAGATCGAATCCGCCTACTACGCGCTGCGCCACACTCTGATGCAAGGACGCGTCCTACGCTCCGGTGACCCGTTCGGCATCGCGCAAGAGATCTGGGCACTACTGACCCTCTACCAACTCCTGCGCGCCGCCATGACCGACGCCGTGGAGACTCAGCCGGGCACCGACCCAGACCGGGCCAGCTTCACCGTCGCCCTCGAAGCCGCCCGTGACCAGCTCGTCCGGGCCAGCAACATCGACACCGGCGATGACCTGCTCGGCACCATCGGCCGCACCATCCTGACCCACCTGCTGCCAGACCGAAGAGCGCGTATCAGCGCCCGCAAGGTCAAATGCCCGCTCTCGCACTACGCCTACGCCGCCCCGGAGAAGCACAGGCCCCCGTCCAGCGTCCGCATCCACTCGTTCACGATCCGTATCCACCACGAGCACCCGACGACCCCTCCATTCGTCTCCCGCCGGCACCCACTCCCCGTCAGCGGCCCCGCGCCGGCACCGCAGCCCGGCATGATCGACCGCGCACTCGCTGTCCTTCGCGCCCACCCGGGCCGCCTCTGGAACCCCAAGGAACTTGCCCGCGCCGCCGACGCAGACAACGTCCAGAGCTTCTGCGTCCTGCTCGCCAGATGGGCCCGCCAAGGTCTACTCGCCAAGCCCCAACGAGGGATCTACACACTGCTCGACGATGCTGCCGAGCCGCTGCCTCGTCCTCCACAGACACCCCCGCTGCCCGATATCGAACCCGGGTTCTCCCGCTTCGAGGCGACCATGACCGTCCTACGTTCCGCCCCTGCCTACGCCTGGGCACCACGCGAGCTCGCGCCCGCACTGGGGATCACGAACCTCGCGAGCTTCTCAGCGCAGGTCGCCATGTGGGCCAGAACGGGAAGGATCCGCAAAAGCAGACACGGCGTATACACCCTGCTCACAGGCCCTGCCGACCCGACCACGCTCTCGGAATCGACACCGTTGACAAACCCCGATACCGCCTAACTTCGCGGCCTTGCGAAAACGACCTCTTAGGGGGAAAGGCGATTTGCCCCATGGGCCACTGGTCCATTGGAAGGAGCGAGCAGGTTATCGGAGAGCCTCGCGGGCAGCCAATGGACGTGATCGCCGGACAGCGGGCTTGGCACCGGGAGGGCATCGGCCGGTGGCTCGGCGCCCAGCCGGGACTTCCGCCAGCTCAACGAGAACAGCAGCGCCGACGCACCGAACTCGGAGCGAAGCCAGCACGGACCGTACGGGCCCGTAAGACGGCCACGCGCCAGTGCGGCGCCGTGTCCGGGCGGGGCGCGGAAGCCTTCCACAACGCGCAGTACCTCGTCCGGGAAGGCGGCGGGCTCCCCGGACGGGCACCCGTCGAACAGCTCCCGGACCCGAACACCGCACCGGGGTATGAATACGCCAGCCGCGACCGGCTCGACGCCGACCAGCTCTCGCCGCCTCGGGGTGGACTGGGCAACCCTGTTGATCACGGGGTACTGCAGGTCCAGCCGCCCCATGCCGTCCCGCTCGACGTGCCCCACTGGCGAGCGCGGGTGACTGCCTGGCCGACATGCCCACCGTCGGGGGACGTGCGCGTAGCCTGCTTTCAGGGTGCGACGGTCCGCGGTGGCTGCCTACGGTCGATGTATGACCACCACGTTCGAGGAGGCACCAAAGTGCTGACAGAAGCGTTGGCGATGCTCGCTACCGCAGGTGGCACAGCTGTGGTGCAGGCAGCAGGCAAAGACATCTGGGACGGATTCCGGGAGCAACTGGCCCGCTGGTTCGGCCGCGGAGACGCTGAACGCGAACAGGCCGAATTGGAGCGCCTGGACCAGACCGCACAAGCCCTCGAAGCAGCGCGGGGCGCAGAGGCGCAACGCGTCCGCCGCCGTCAGGAGGAGCTCTGGCAGGCCCGCATCGAGAGCCTGCTAGAGAGCCTCGACGGCGTAGAGCGTGAGCAGGCTGGCCACGCGTTGGGGTCGTTGCTTGCCCAGGCTGCTCCCCGTGGCACCCGGGTATCGGCCGGGCCGGGCGGCGTCGCGACAGGCGAAAACATGACGATCACTGCAAACGGGGGATCGATTGCCGCGGGGACGATCCATGGTGGAGCGCAGATCGGCGCTCCCTCTCCGCCGGATCCGTCCCTCAGTGAACGGGCTGGCCCAACGGACCCTCCGGTGCCGGATCCGCCCCAGGGCTGACCGGACCGGCGCCCCCAAGCCCACTGTCCGCCGCGCAACCGCCACCCGGTGATAGGGGGTCCCACGTCGGTCCGTGGATCCAGGCCTCCGGTGGTAGCGTCGCTGCGTACCGAATCGACCACGTTACGTACGCGCGGCGCCCGGTGTCCTGGCCGCACCAGGTCGGCGTCCTGCCCAGGCAGGCCCACTCCTTTCAGGACCGGTCCGCCGGCCTCGCACTGACCGCTTCCCTCGCCAGCGAAGGCACGGCCGGGTCATGTCACGTGCTGACGGGAATGGGCGGTGTCGGCAAGACTCAGCTGGCCGCCCACTACGCCCGAGGTGTCATGCAGGCCGGCGAAAGCGACCTGCTGGTATGGGTCACAGCCACCACCCGCTCGGCCGTCATCGACACTTATGCCCAGGCCGCTGCCGACATCCTCGATGCCTCGGCCACCGATCCCGAAGCCGCCGCGACGGCCTTTCTGGCCTGGCTGGAACCGAAGACCCTCACCAGACCGTCCTCCGGCGTCGCCACCGAGCAGGGCAGGCCCGACAACCCGAGATGGCTCGTCGTACTCGACGACGTCGCTGATCCCGCCGATCTACGTGGCCTGTGGCCCCCGAACAGCCCCCACGGCC
This sequence comes from Streptomyces sp. NPDC046876, assembly GCF_040645035.1. NCBI lineage: Bacteria > Bacillati > Actinomycetota > Actinomycetes > Kitasatosporales > Streptomycetaceae > Streptomyces > Streptomyces sp. NPDC046876. The sequence goes on from NZ_JBEYXK010000073.1 coordinate 9,274, forward strand.
ACACCGTCGTCACCTCCCGCCGCCGCGACCTGATGCAAGCACGCCCCGACAGCCGGCCACTCTCGATCGAACTGTTCACCCCCGACGAGGCCGTCGCCTACCTCACCGCAGTGCTGGCCGCCCACGCCCGCACCGAGCCTGCCGATCAGCTCGCGGGCTTGGCTGCCGACATCGGATACTTGCCACTGGTCCTGTCCCAGGCAGCCGCCTATCTCGTCGATGCCGGTCTCGGCTGCGCCGCTTACCGGACGCTGCTGGCCGACCGGTCCACCGCTCTCACCGAAATCCTGCCGGAAACAGCGGCCCTGCCCGACGACCAGACCACGCAGGCAGTCGCCACCTGGTCACTGTCGATCGACCGGGCTAACCTCACGCGTCCGGCCGGGCTGGCCCAGCCGATGCTCCAGCTGGCCTCCATGCTCGACCCCAACGGCATCCCCTCCACACTCCTGACAGGGGAGCCCGCCCTCGATCACCTCACCGCACGGCGAACCCACTGCCCTTCCCCAGAAGCAGCCACAGCGGTTGTGACACCGAAGACGCTACGACGACTCAGGAAGAAGGCCCGACCGGAAGCGACGGAAACCAAAGCGACGGCTGACGAGGCACTCGGCGCACTGAAAGCGCTGCACCGCTTGAGTCTGATCGAGCTCGCTCCCGAAACCGAACCCCCGATGGTCCATGTCCACCAGATCATCCAGCGCACCGTCCGCGACATTCTGCCCCGCGAACAGTACGAGCAACTGGCCCGCACCGCCGCCGACAGTCTGATGGCCGTCTGGCCCGGCGTGGAACACGAGGTCCGCCTCGAGCAGACCCTGCGTGCTAACGCCAACTCCCTCACCAGCCACTCCGGCGATGCCCTGTGGCAACGCCGCCACCCCCATCCCGTCATCCAGCGCGTCGCCGACAGCCTCCGCAGTGCCGGCCAACCCACCGCCGCCATGACCCACTACCAGCACCTCGCGGACAGCGCCGTCGAGCACTACGGCAAATACGACCTCCACGCACTCAGCGCACGCCACGCCCATGCCCTGTGCCAGGGCGAGGCAGGCGACGCAATCGGCGCGATCGCCGAACTGGGCGCAGTGTTGCAAGACTTCCACAGGGTGTTGGAGCCCTTCCATCCCGCTGTCCTTGCGGCAGAGGGGGACCTAGCGCAGTGGTGGGGCGAGGGGGGAGATGCAGCTGAGGCTGTTTCCGCGCTCGAGAACGTGCTGCCCAATCAAGTCGGGGTGCTCGGCCCTCACCACCCCGATACCCTCATCTCCTGGGCGCGCCTGGCCCACTGGCGAGGTATGGCGGGGGACGCATCCTATGCCGCCGGCACATTCATGGAGGTGCTGGCCAATCAGATGCGAGTGCTGCCTGCAGACCATTCCGACACCCTCGTCACCCGACAGAAACTCGCCACATGGTGCGGGCGGGTAGGCGACGCGGCAGGCTCCGCCACCGCTTTGGAAGGCATACTGAGCGACTGCCTCCGGGTGCTGGGTGCGGAGCATCCAACCACTCTCAGAACCCGGCAGGCCCTGGCCCGCTGTCGGGGCGAAGCAGGCGACGCGGCCAAAGCCGCCACCGCGTTCGAGTCACTCGTCGACGACTGCTCCCGCGCGCTGGGACCCGACAGCCCCGACACCCTCACGGCCCGGCAAAACCTCGCCTACTGGCGCGCCGCGGTCGGGGACAGGGCCGGAGCCACAACCGCATTCGAGGCACTCGTAAAAGACTGCCACCGAGCCCTGGGCCCGGAGAGCCCCCGCATACTCACAGCCCGACACAACCCCGCCTTGAATACCTTCCTGGAGGTGCTGGCCAATCAGATGAGGGGGCTGCCTGCAGACCATCCCGACACTCTCGCCACCCGGCGAAAGCTCGCCGCATGGTGGGGTCGGGCAGGCGACGCAGCCGGCGCCGCGACCGCCTTGGAAGGCGTCCTGAGCGACTGCCTCCAGGTGCTGGGGCAGGACCATCCCACCACCCTCAAAACCCGGCAGTCCCTGGCCCGCTGTCGGGGTAAAACGGGAGATGCAGCCGGAGCCGCCACCGCGTTCGAAACACTCGTCAACGACTGCTCCCGCGCACTGGGACCCGACAGCCCGGACACCCTCACGGCCCGTGAGAACCTCGCCTACTGGCGCGCCGCGGCTGGAGACAGAGCCGCAGCCACAACCGCATGCGAGGCACTCGTAAAAAGCTGCCAGCGAGCCCTGGGCCCGGACAGCCCCCGCACACTCAAAGCCCGACACGACCTCGCCCTCTGCCATGGCAAGGCAGGCGACGCGGCGGGCGCGGCCACCGCGTTGCACGTGCTACTGGCGGACTGTGCACATACACTGGGCCGATATCATCCCAAAACTCTTAAAATCCGACAGAGCTACATTAACTGGGACAGACGCGCATCAGGGGGCGCTCCCATCGCACCGACCCAGCCATGGCGCATGCCGGATCCGCAAGGCCTCCACGCCCTCGCCACGCGGGCCACCGCCGCCTACTGGAACCGGGTCACAGGGAACGCGGCAGGGGCCGTCACCGTGCTCGAGGAGCTACTGGAGGACCAACGGCAGCTTGAGGAGCTACTGGAGGACCAACGGCAGCGGGGTGCACATCACTACACCCTTGCCACCCGGGGAAGCTTGGCCCACTGGCGCGGTGTGGCGGGGGACGCGGCAGGCGCGGCCGTCGACTTCGGGGAGCTGCTGGGGGAGAGCATCAGCCGGCTCGGCCCGGGCCACCCTCACAGCGTCGGGACCCGCGCGTGTCATGCCTACTGGCTTGACGTGGCGGCGAAAGAGCCGGACGATCTCGCGCATGCCTATGCCCAGCAACTGGAGTGGCGCCTCCGCAGACTGGGCCCGAACCACCCCCGTACCCTCGCCAGCCGCGCAAATCTTGCCTACTGGCGGGGCATGGCCGGGGACACTGCAGGCGCGGTGGCCGCATTCGAGGAACTGCTGGACGAACAACTGCAGGTACTGGGCCCTGACCACCCCGATACCGCCATCACCCAGCAGCACATCGACTACTGGCGCGCACACCCCGCTGGCCCATCATTGCAGTGAGCCTCCGCCAACTTGAAGTCGCTGCTCAAAGGGCTGGTGTGACCGGTTCTCGGGATGCTCGTGCTGGTCGTGGGCGGGAGTCCGCGGAGAAGATCGTCTGTCAGCATGGTTGGGCCGAAGAGAAAGGCGATGCAGCGGCGTCGGCGGATGCGCGAGCCTTCTGTCCCCAGACGCCGACCGAGAAGACTCTGATGACCCGCGATGATGCCCTCAAACAGCTCCGCCACATCGCGCGTGAGCGGGCATTCGGTAGGCATGTCGGGTCCGATCGGCTCATCCAGGCGGGGCTCGACGCCCTCAATGCCGAGGTGGAGAGTCCCTCCCTCGCCATGCTGGCCGGCCTCCTTCGGAGCGAGGAACCCGAAGCGCCAGCGCTCTTTGACCAGGTGCTGGAGGAGCTGCGACTTCTCTTCCATTCGCCCGCCGACCCTCGGGCCGCAAAGTGGGCGATGGCCTACTGGATCGCCGGTCAGACAGCCGACGGAACCCTGAATCCCGCCACCGGCACCCGCCTCATCTGGGCAGACGTCGCCTACGACCTCGGCTACCCCGAAGAGCTGCAGTCCCTCGTCTCGTGTCATTTCAACCTGGACGATTGGGAGGAAAACTGGGAAGTCTCCTTCGAGGAGCTCAACAGGGAAGCGGTCGAGGCGCCGAAGCAGTTCCTTCGCAGGAGGCCGGCAGCAGAAGCGGGGAGTTGACCGTCTTGTTCTTGCTCGCTGCGGTTCGGCCGCCTCCTACGATTCTGTGCACGCTGGATCCCGAACTGCTGGAAGGGATCACTACGCGCCGTGCGGAACTGGACGAACTCGAAGAACGGCTGGCCAAACAGCTGGAAGCGGTGCGGGCTGAGCGGGACGAGCTCGCCGTCGCCGAACGGGTGGGTAGGGCCGCGGTGGTGAACTGGCGCCACGCCACCCCGACCTCCCGATCCCGGTGGCGGGTACGGACGTGCACCCGCAGTTCGACTGCGGCGCGGTGGTCGCTTGGCTGCTGGCCCACGACAGGATCGAAGTACCCACGGGCCCGACGGTCGCGTACCTGACGCTAGCCGGGGCCGACGGGGCCGCACACCGGTTCCGCCTCGATGACCCGCATCTCGTCCTGGCCGACGACGCAGCCGGGGAGGACTGCTTGTCCGGCTGGGCTGCCGACGAGGACGCCGACGCGCTCGCCGCCCTGGCGGCCGTTTACCGACGCCACCAACACGTTCTCTATCGACCAGAACAGCAGCTCATCCAGCTGCGGCCGCACTCCGTTCACGGGGCAGGACTGTCGGCCCCAGTCGGCCCGGCCGGGACGATGTTCGGGCGGCCTCGGGAGCCATCGCGCGTTGAGCGGCCGTCACGCTGCGTACGTGATCACAAGAAGTGCACCAGAGCCTGAGTTCCAGGAACGGATGTTGCCCACTGGCAGGAATACCGGTTTCTGCCGGGTTCCGATGTTCTTCAGCTGTGAGAACGTCGGGGTGCTTGCTTTCGTGCGGGCGGTGTGCAGGGAGAGGGTTCTACGGCCGCAGCGTGACGCCGGCCTCGCGGAGCAGGGCGGCGAGGTCGTCGGGGATCGGCATGGGGGGGTGAGTCCGGCCCGGGTGCGGCCGGTGTTGCCGTCCGGGTATCAGCACTGCGACAACCTGCGCACCGCAGCCGCACTGCTCCTGCGGCGCGGGCTTCGCGGTCGCGTCAGGGCGGGCGACCTGATGGCCGACAGGACTTCGCAGGCACAGTTTCACCAGGGCAACCAGCGCGTGCACCGCGCTCACGGCGGCCGGGACATGCCCGAGCCACTCCAAGGACGGCGTCATGTTCAGTGGTTCTCCAACTACCTCGCGGGACACGGTCGGCGTGAACGCGTCCTCGCCCCGCAGACGAAACCCAGGGCGCACTTCTCCCCCCACAGCCCCCCGATTCACCCAAGTGAGTGAATGCAGGGCCCAGCCCGTGCTCCGGCGTACACGGACACGCCCGACACGCGCCACGCGGCCGGGTCTGTCAATCGAACGGTGTAACGATTGTGGTTGGGGTTACTGGCGGGCTGCGGAGAGCCGGCCGTCGAGGGGTGATGTCGAAGGCGTTCAGCGCGGTCTTCCAGCGCATGGTCCAGCGGGCCTACACAGGCGTTCGGCGCAGTGGCGGTACGTCACTGCTGCCCGACGCAGGCCCCCCGAGTCGAACCCCAGGTCAAAATGCTCCATATGGCCGACGTCCTCGCCGAAGCCGGGAGAGACTCCGCCCATGAGGTCCACGCCCGACGGCCCTGATGCCCGGTACGCCCACCTCGCGCATCGTGGCTGCCGCTCACGAACGGCGGCCGCGTACCGCGCACCACCTCCGCAACGGCCTTGAGAACCGTGGCGCGGTCGCGTGAGGCGGTCCCCTTCAGGGCGTCCGTCACGATCGCCACGGCCGTGGCGGCCGCAACCAGCATGCCGGCCACGGGCACCAGGGCCCAGGCAGTGAGAGAGACGTGGTCGAGGAGTACCTACGCGGCGGTGGCCGCGCCGTGGTGGTCTTCGACGGGCTCGACGAGCTGTTCGACCCACGGCTGCGCGAGGAAGTCACTGGCGAAATCGCCGGGTTCGCGGAGCGCTATCCGAGCGCCCGTGTCGTGGTGACCTCCCGGGTGATCGAGTTCCAGCGGGGGGTGCTCGAACGCGAGGGCTTCCAGGCTTACACGCTGCAGGACTTCGACCGGGAACAGATCGACGCGTTCGTGACCGGCTGGTACCGGTCGGCCCTCCCGGCGGACGAGGCCGAGGCGGCCCGGCTGCGGGAGCGGCTGCTGGCGGCCATCGACGACTCGCCGGCAGCGGGTGAACTGGCCGGCAATCCGCTGATGCTCACCATGCTGGCCCTCCGCGGTGAGCACCGGGACCTGCCGCGGGACCGGCGCGGGGTGTACGAGCACACCGTGAGCGCGTTCATCGCGCAGTGGGATCCGAGCCGGTACTCGCACGACGAGCGGTTGGCCGAGGACGTGGGCCACCTACGTGAGCGTGACCGGCTGGAGCTGCTGGGCCGCGTGGCCCGTCGGATGCAGGACGGGGACGGGAGCGGGGACGGAGACGGGGATGGGAACGGGGCCGGGGCGGCCGGGAGCCTGCTGCGCGAAGAAGAGCTGGTGGCGGCGATCGACGGCTTCCTGCGCAGCAGGTTCCCACCCGAACGCTCGATGGCGCTCGCCCGCACGATGCTCGACGAGTTCCGCGCGCGGACCGGCATCCTCAGCCACTTCGGAGCGCGCATGTACGGCTTCCCCCACCGCGCGCTCCTCGACTACCTCGCCGCGGCGGACATCCTGCACCGGCTCACCGGCGAGCGCAGCCTGACCGCGGACGCCCTCGTCCACCAGGTGTACGGCGAGCAGTGGGCCGACCCCGCCCGGCACGAAACCCTCATCCTCGTCGCGGGAATGGTCGAACCGCACCTCGCCGGCCGGATCGTCGACCACCTCCTCGCCGCGGACCCGCTGTGGTTCGTCCGGCGGCCCGGGACGTCATCGGACGAGACGCCGCACCACATCGTGCTCGCCGCCCGCTGCCTCGGCGAGGTGCGCGACCCCGACCTGCTGCCCGCGCAGTGTTCCGCCGTCGTCAACGCGGTGATCGCGCTGATCGAGTACATGGTCACGGAACGGGCGTTCCCCGGTTCCCCGGTCACCCGCGCCGTCGTGGAGACGTTGCCGCCCGTGCTCTGCCGGCTCGGCGCACGCAACTCCGGCATCCGTGAGCGCTACCACGACTGGTACCTGGCGCGGGGCCAGTTCCTGAACGTCATGAGGGAGGGGTCGGACTTCGCCTGGTTCGAGGTGCCGCCGGCCGCACGGGTCGGCGCCGCGCTCCTGCGCGACGACGGCGGGTTCCGCGACGGCCTGGTCGGTCAGGCCGTCTTCGGCTCCACGCCCGCCGACAGGGAGGAGGCGCTGCTCGCCCTCATCCAGGAATGGCCCCACGACGCCCAGGTCGCCGGACTGCTCCGCGAGTTCGCCGAGAAGGACCCCGACGCGAACGTCAGGTACGGCTCGATGCGGCTGTTCGCGATGATGCGCCCGTCGGATCCGGCGGATCCATCGGACCAGTCCGCCGCGGACTGGCTGCGGACGTGCCTCACCGACGACGACCCGCACCTGCGGCGGGGCGCGCTCGCCGCGCTCGCCGAGGTCCGGCGGGGCGATCCCGAGACGTTCGCCGCGTTGCGCGAACGCGCCACTGCCGACCGGGACCACCGGGTCCGCCTCGCTGCGGTGAGATGCCTCGCGGCCGACTGGCCGGGCGACCCGGATGCCGCAGACGTCGTACGCGGGTGCGCCGCCGACGATCCGGACCTGCACCTGCGGACCTCCGTGTTCGACGTCCTCGTCGAGGGCTGGCCCGACGATCCCGAGACGGCGGCACTGCTGCGTTCGATCGCCGCCGACCCGGACGGCGAGAGCTGGGTACGGGAGAACGCGGAGTGGGCACTCGCCCGCACCGAGACCTGGACCGACCGTCCCGACTCGGCCTGGTCCGCGTACGCGTCCTCCGAGGAGAGTCCGCGATACGCCGCGCTGAAACCCCTCGTCGACCGGCGCGACGACCCGAAGACCCCGATGCTGCTGCGCGAACGGGCCGAAACGCACCCCGACGGCAAGGTCCGGGAGGCCGCGGTGCGGGCGCTGGCCACGGGATGGCCCGCCGATCCGCGCACGCTGCCGTGGCTGTGCGGGCTCGCCGCCTCCGACGCGAGCGAGCGGGTGCGTGAGGCCGCGCTGTGGGCCGTCTACTCCCTGTGGCCCGACCATCACGACGCCAGGGCGTTGCTGCGCACGGTCGCCGGCGGCGTGGGCGACGCGCAGGCCCCCGTGCGGTGGCCGTCCTCGCGCTCGCCGCCGGATGGCGCGGCGACCCGGAGACCAGGTCGCTGCTCGTCGACCTCGCTGGGGACGGCGATGCCACGTACGTACGGGCGACGGCGGTGCGGACGCTCGGAGCCGGCTGGCGCGACGCCCCGGGCACCGTCGCGCTGTTGCACGACAGGGCCGAGCACGACCCGGAACACTGCGTCCGTACGGCCGCCGTCCAGGCCCTCGTCATGCACCGGCGCACCCCGGACACCGCCGTCCTGCTGCGCCGGCTCGCCACCGACGACCCGTACGCCCACCTGCGCGCGCACGCCGTCCACCACCTGGCGGCCGGCTGGCGCGACGACCCGGAAACGGGGGCGCTGCTCCGGCGGATCGTCGCCGGCCCGGCCGACGACATCAGCCGAATCGCGGCGATCCGGGCCCTGGCGGGCGGCTGGCGCGACGACCCGGCCACCGAGGCGCTGCTGCGCGAGCGGGCCGCCGACGAGTCCTTTTGGGGACTGCAACGGGTCGCCGTCGAGTCACTCGCCGAACGGTGGCCGTACGACCCGGAGATCCAGGCGCTCGCCGCCCGCCTCGCCGACGACTAGTAGCAGCCGGGACCCGAAGGCCCGTCCGCCCCCTCCTGGGGGTGGAGTGCTCGTGGCGAGAGCACCGGGAGCGGTGAGCAGGACCGCGCTGACGTCGAGAGCGAACGGGGTTGACCGTCTGGTCAAGGGACCGCTTCCTGAGCGGGTTGATGGCGCAGCGGAAGAGGCCGTAATGATGCGTCAGTTCGATGAGGGGGCAGGGTATGTAAGGGCTTGAAGATCGTCAATGAAAGAGAAAAGGGTTCAGATGAGGATAGGAACGACGGGGATCGGTGCTGTTGGACTGCTGGCGCTGCTGTTGGCTGCAGGAGCGGGTAGCGCGTTAGCGGCCCCGGTCGAGGACCCGCCCCGGCCGCTGCCCAGCAGTGCGGAGCTGCCCGTCCGACCGGGGGAGCGGGTCGTCGTGACGACCGAGGCCATGAGGTCCGGGGACGCGTTCAGCGACGTCCGGGTGACGTCGCTGGCTTTCGCCGCCGACGGCACATTCCGGAGGGACGACTTCCTCCTCAAGGCGGTGGCTACGGTCGCCTGCACCACCGAGCCGGGTTCCTACGAGGTACGGTTCGGCTCGCCCCTCGGCGACGAGAACGCCTCCAAGATCGACCGGTTGTGGGGCAGGATACGGGTCGAGCCGGCCGATGTGGCGGAGCGGGCGGAGTGCGCGCGGCAGGTGACCGCGCGGCCGCCGGAGTCCATGGAGGAGCGCTACCCCGCAGATACGCAGTGGCCGGCGTCGCCCTGGGACGTGCGTTCGGTGCCGGCCGGCGGGGAACTCAGTGCCGAGGACGGACTGGAGATGGGCAACGACGGCATGGTCGAGCTGTCGTCCCCGGGGTTCACGCGGCCGGTGGTGATGCACGGAGCCAGGCATGTGAGCGCCAGGGTCCGGATCCGGTGCGACGCCCAACCCGGCCTCTACGTCGTGCACTGGAAAGAGAAGGGCAAACCCGCCAAGGAGTGGGCCCGATACCGGGTGACCGCAGCCGCACCGGGCTGCCAGGACCCGGCCGTCGTATCCGGAGCGAGCACGGTCCGGCAGGCGGCTCCCCGGCTGCTCGGCGGCGCCGCGGCCCTGGGTGCGGCAGGAGCTGCCGGCCACGTCCTCTTCCGGCGTCGGCGCAAGACGTCCCACTGATGTCAGGTGCGATGTGCCGGTTTGGTGTCAGTGGGGGTTTTCCCGGTCGTGGGGTGTGCAGGTGGGGGAGCGGTACGCATTGCCAGGGATCGCGCGGGTTCAGATGCGCGACGCGGCGGTGGGCCGGCTGCCGGAGTTACGGGCGGCGGGCCGGCTTACGGCAGGCCCCGTACTACTGGGGTATCGGCCGACAGCCATCAGGGGGCCTCTGTTGCAGCCCGTGTTGCACTGCCTTCCGGTGCCAGGAGGCAAGACGAAGGCCCGGGTCACGACGTCCCGGGCCTCCACTTCGCTGACCTCCCAGCTCAACGACGGGGAAGGTGGCCTGTCATGCCCAGTCGATGCCGAGTTTTGCGAGGGCGGCGTGCTGGTCAGCGGTGAGCTTGTCGCGCCGGCTCTTGGTGTTGGAGACCCATACGCCGAGCTTCACGATCACCGGCTCCGTCTCGCCCTCGACCGTGATTTCCTCGCCGTGTGCGCGGGGCACCGGCCGGTCCGCGCCCTCCCGCTCCACCCACTGCGTGAGCGCCGCCAGGCCCCGTTGGAACGCCTGCTGGGCCTTGCTGGGCCCCCTTCGCCCCGCGGCTGGCCGCGGGGGCGGGAGCGGGCGCTTGGTCGGGCTGCACGCCCAGTGCGGTAAGCCGTTCCTGTTGCTCGGGCAGCAGGCGCGCCCAGGTGGTCGGTTGCTTCTGCTGCTGGAGCCACCGTCCGATGTCGTCGCCGTCCCACAGCACGCCGGGTGCGATGTCGGGCAGCTGTCCGTCGGCGTCGACCAGGTCGGCCAGGACGCGGTAGTGCCGCTGCCAGTCCGGCGCAGCCCTCATCAGGTCCGCTGACGCCTTGGCCGAGTCTAACCTGACCACGGTGCTCAACGCATGGGGTGTCCGGCCCGGCGTTTTTGTCTATCCCTGGGACAGTGACGATCCCAGGTAAGCGGAGATCAGTTCAGGGAAGCGGTCAGCTCACGCAGACGCGCAGCGGGGGTTGCCCAGTCGAGGGTCCTGCGAGGCCGGCTGTTCAGCTCGGCCGCAACCGCGTTGAGGCTTTCGTGCGGGCGGCGTGCAGGGAGCGGGTTCTACGGCCGCAGCGTGACGCCGGCCTCGCGGAGCAGGGCGGCGAGGTCGTCGGGGATTGGCTTGCCGGTGGGTCGCGGTGCGTCACGCCGGCGACCACATCCACATCGCGACCTCGCCCGAGCCGACGGCCGCCAGCCGAGGCTGCGCGGGGACATCCTCGCGATGCACGCCGCCGCCCGCGCCTTAGAGGCCCGCTGGGGGCTCACTGCGATGTCGCGGCAGGACCGCGTAGGGCGGTGCGTCGGCCGCTGACTGGGGAGCTGGCGGCCGACCGGCGCGGCCTGCTGGAGAGCGACCGCCAGACGTTGCAGCGCACCGTGCGCATCGCGCTCGCATCGGCATCCCGGCCGGCGCTGCGGACGGCCAGGTCGCGCGCTCGGAGTCGGCCGTGGCCGCGCAGCCGCAGCAGGCGGTGTTGCCCAGGACCTCCGGACGGGGCCGAGGGACGGTCACCCCCGCGGCCGACAGTTTCGACCGAAGAGCCTCTTGGCGCTGCCGGGCGGTGAGGAGAAGTCTCGTGCGCAAGTACCTGCAACCGGCTGGACAGGGGAGATCGCCATGGATTTAGAGTTCGTCGGGATAGACCCCGACACCCAGGGCAACGGCTCGCCCACCGTCTGGGTGGACGCGGACAATCAGGAGATCGTGGTCCAGGGGTGGAAGGCTGACGAGATGATGTCGGCCGTGATCAGTGAGACCGCGTGGGTGCCGGGCCACGAGGCCGGCATCCCCGAGCACGAGGCGGTCGTGCGGATCCCGCTCCGCATGGTGCCGGTCCTCAGGGAGGCGTGTGATGTCGCAGAACGACGTGCCGGAATTCGATGAGCTGCTGAGGACCGCACAGCACTCCGCCGTGCACCTGGAAATGCGCGACGTCTACGGGGTCGGTGACGAGACCGCGGACTTCGATCAGTTCCGGCGCACGGGGATCCACCCCGACGCGGACCCCGCGACGGCGGACTGGGGCGGCTGGGTGCCGCTGGTGAAGGAGACCGTCGCCCGCGGCGTCGTGATGCGCCGGGCCCGCATCGTCTCCGAGCCCGTCACCGACTACATCCGGTTCGAGCACGCCGGGACCGTCGTGAACCTGGCGGCCGGGGAACTGGTCCGCTGGCTGCCGCGCCGGCTGGCCTCCGACATCGCGCTGCCCGGGAACGACTTCTGGATCTTCGACAGCAAGGTGGTGCAGTTCAACCACTTCACGGGCGCCGGTGACTGGGCCTCCCCGAAGTACTCCATGTCGGAAGATCCTGACGTGGTCAAGCTCTGCGTATCCGCCTTCGACGCGGTGTGGGAGCGCGGCATCCCGCACGAGCAGTACACCGTCTGAGCCCCGACACCGAGCAGACAGCCCATGGCCACCTCTCCCTCCTCCAGCGCCCAGGCCGCACGCGAGGCCGTAGCCGCGCGCCTGCGGGAGCTGATGCTGGACGCCGGGATCGACGGCAAGGGGCTGTCCGCCCGGTGCGGGTGGAACCCGGTCCCGCGTGCTGACCGGCAAGGCCGCACCGTCGGAGAACGACATCCGCCTGTGGTGCACCGCCTGCAACGCCGACGACCAGGCCGCCGACCTCATCGCCACATCCCGCGCCATCGAGTCGATGTACCAGGAATGGCGCCGGCTCCAGCGCACCGGCATGCGCAAGTTCCAGGAGCACGTCTACGCCCTCAACGAGAAGGCCTCCCGCCAGCGCGTCTACGTCTCCAACGTCGTGCCGGGCTTCTTCCAGACACCCGCGTACGCCACCGCCCTGATGCGCTCCATCACCCGCTTCCAGAACACCCCTAACGACGTGGCCGAGGCGGTGACCGCCAGGATCGCCCGCAGCCGATTCCTGTACGAGGGCGGCCACCGCTTCGCCGTGGTCATCGAGGAGGGCGTACTCCGCACCGGTTCGGCACCGCCGAGGAGATGGCCGGCCAGCTCCGCCACCTCCTCACGGTCATGCCCCTGGCATCCGTCTCCCTCGGCATCATCCCCTTCGGGGCCGAGCGCACCGTCTGGCCGCTGGAGGCGTTCTACCTCTTCGACGACGAGCACGTGGTGGTCGAGACGCTCACCGCCGAGATCAACGTGCACCAGCCCCGCGAACTCGCCGACTACGCCCGCGCCTTCGCCGAGCTGTCGTCCATGGCTGTCTACGGCGACGAGGCCCGCGCCCTCATCACGGCGGCGATCGACGCCCTCGGGTGAAATTGCGCAATCAGCCGCAATCGCGTTGAGGCGCCGGAGCCTCCCGTCGTTGACTGGTCCCCGCACCCGGAGCACTCCACCGGCTCCGGGTTCCCCAGCAGCGGGCCGCGGCCCTCACCCCTATGTCGCCGCGGCTCGCTGCATCCCTTCGCCGGAGAGGAGCAAGGCCATGACCTCCCTGCCACGCCAGAAGCCCGGAGCCAGCGGACGCACCCTCGCCATACAGGAGCCGAGCCCCGGGGCTCCGAGCCGGGCCTTACAGGTCCGTGCAGCCGGCGACTGGGAGAAAGTCGTGCGCCGCGCCGACATCAAAGGGGGGTGACGATGTCTCCCCCCGGCCGTGAGCGGCAGCGCCAGGCGGCGCCCGGCTGGGTCACCGAGGGGACCGCGATCACGGACCCCCTCGAAGACCGCAAAGGCATCGTCCAGTTCGTCGGCGAGTGGGGGACCCCGCCACCCGCGTGGTGACGTCCAACGCGGTCTTCGCCCGGCCCGTCGGCGGCGGCAAGGAGTGGATCATTAAGGACCCCTCCAGCCTCGAACGCGGCTGAACCCCCCAGACTCCCGCCCCGCCTTTCTACAGCCCCGGGGCGGGCTGCTCCACCCCTGCACCACTCGAACGCGATCGAGAGGAGCACGACATGACCGAGATGCTGACCAGGCCCGCCGACACCACGGGCGCCGGCCAGTACCGCAACCCCCGCGACTTCGTGAAGCCCGAGGTCTGGGACCGCGAGGTCACGCTGCTGATGCGCGACTACCCCTTCGACGAGGTGATGGCGACCCGGCTGTTCCACGCCGCGGTCTCCTACCTGATCACCGCGATGGAGAAGTGGGACGAGCCGGTCCCGCTGGAGATGTGCTGCGGCCGGATCGTGGACATCGCCGTGCACGTGTTCATCCTCGACACCAAGAACTACCGGGAGTTCTGCGCCGAGCACTTCGGCGGCCGGTTCCTGGAGCACATCCCCGAGATCGCGTTCAAGTACGACGGCTCCGTGGAGCGCACCGCGCAGATCATCCACGACAACGGGTTCGAGGTCGACTGGAAGCTGTGGGAGGCCGACTACGCCAAGTGCGGCCCCTGCCACCCCGGCTCCAAATGCCACTGACCCCGTAGGGCCGTAGGCCCGCTCACGCCCGGAGGTGCCCCGTGCGCCTCCGGGCTCGTTTTATGCCTATATGTGTGAGTTTTCGTCTTCCGCCCCCGCCCCGGGACTCCCACCGGTAGCGTCTCGCGCACCGGAACCGAGAACCTCCCGAGGAGCCTCATGTCCAGCGCCCCCACCACCCCCGCCGAGTACTGGGACAAGTACCGCCCCCACCGCGGCGACGTGCCCCAGCAGCGCCCGGCGGCCGACCGCTTCGACTGGACCGGTCTGCCCGGCACCGGCCCCGGCGCCGAGATCCTCGGCACCGCAAAGACCGCGCTGGACCTGGGGCCGGCAGAGGGTGAGAACGCCGCCTTCCTCGCCCGCTCCGGCGTCGAGGTGACCGCCGTGGACTTCTCCCCGATCCAGGTCGACCGCGCCCGCGAGTTCTGGCACGACATCCCGAACCTGGAGTTCGTCCACGCCGAAGCCTGCGCCTTCCTCGACCAGGATGTGCGGCTGTGGGACGTCGTCTACTCGACGTGGGGCGCTGTCTGGTTCACCGACCCCGACGAGCTGTTCCCCCGCATCGCCCGCCACCTCGCCCCCGGCGGCATCTTCGCCTTCTCCCACCGCGAGCCCGTCGTGGGCCAGTACGGCGCCCAGAGGATGGGCGGCAAGTGGCTCGAAGGCCGCGAGACCGAACTGACCGTGCTCCGCTGGCAGCACACCCCAGAGCAGTGGACCGACCTCCTCAAGCGCCACGGCTTCACCGACGTCCAGGCCGACGTCATCCCCAGCCCCGACGCCGCGCCCGGCACCCTGCTGGTCACCGCCAAGGCGGCAGCATGAGCGAGACGTCCTGGGAGAAGTTCGGGCTGTTCCCCGCCGCCGAGAAACCCTGGGAGCGCTTCTACTGGACCCAGTACTCCGACCACGGACCGGGCATGGAACTCCTCCACACCGGCCCCGGAACCCGCGTCCTCGACCTCGGCGCCGGCAAGGGCGACAACCTCGCCCAGGTGGCCTCCACAGGCTCCGCAGCCGTCGGCGTGGACCTTTCCGCCACCCAGATCGACACCGCCCGGGAGCGGTTCGGCGGGCAGCTCGAACTCCACTGCACCAAGGCCGAGGACTACCTGACGGGCCGCGAGGCGGAATTCGACTCGGTGTACTCCGTCTTCGGCGCGGTCTGGTTCACCGACCCCGCCGTCCTGCTGCCGCTCGTACGCCAGGCCCTCAAGCCCGGGGGCCGATTCGTCTTCTCCCACCTGCCGCCGTCCGGCGAGTGCCCCGGCCCCCACGAGTACGACATGTACGGCCCCGGCGACGAGCTGCTCACCATCACCCGCTGGTGCTACCGGCACTACCGCTGGGCGGAGATGCTGCTGGACGCCGGATTCACCGCCGCCACCGGGCAGCGCCTGCCCTGCCCGAAGGAAAAGAAGACAATCGGCACACTGCTCGCGGAGGCCACCGCGTGACCGAGTGAACCTGGTGCCTGGCTGCGCAAGATCAAAAGCGCCCCCCCTTTTCTGACGGTTGGCAAAGGGGGCGCCCACTGCCGTGGCCCAGGGGAGCGTCTTCACTTTCCCCTCCCGGCACACCATGGTGGCCACCGCCTTGCTGCTCGCGATGGCCTATCTCGCCGCCCGGCGAACCCGCTCTCGCATGACGGCAGCCCTGTGGTGGGTGGCGGTGCTCGCCCTGCCTGCCCTGGTCGCTCCAGCCGCGTCTATCTCGGCGTGCACTGGGCCACCGACGTCGCCGTCGGCCGGCTTCGCGCTCGGTGCCGCGGCCGCTGTGGGTCGTCTTGCGCCCCCGATCGGGAATCGATGGAACGCGGGATGACCCACCTGCGCCACCTCCTCACAAGAGAGAGCGGCGCTCACCTCCGATGGATCCAGTGAGCGCCAGCCCCTGCTCCTAGGATCGGGTCATGGACGGTGGCGCCGGTGCTGGTGGACCTTGAGGACTTCGTCGCTCAGCTCCATCACTGCCTCGTGGCACGCGTCCCATTCGATGAAGCAATCGCCTTCTCTTCAGAGCCTCAGGCAGCAGCGACAGCTACGGAGTGAATAGGACCGTCCTGTCGCTCCGCTCCCGCCCGACGGACGGCAGGATGTGCAGATGGCGAAGAGCGAGATAGAACTGCTGGCCCTGCTGCGCGAACTTGATGACCCGGAGCGGCTGGAACGGCCGCTGCACTACGACCGTGTGGCGACCGGCCTCCAGTTCGGCGGGCTGGTGCGCCGGCTCGAAGCAGACTTCGGGGCCCCCTGCGAATCGGAGCGGGACACCCAGGACTCCAGCGAGTACGGACGCGTCCACGTGCCTGCGGACGCGACGGTCAGCGGGACGAGGATCGTGGTCTGCGTGAGCAAGTTCGGCCCCCTCGCTGAGGTCTGCGCCGACAATCCGGGGGCTTTCCTCGGGACGGACGAGGCCCACCAGGAGGGGGCGCTGGACCTCGGTGACTTCGCCACCGTGGAACGGGCGTTGGCCGACCTCGGCTACGTGAGTGTCCCCGAGGAGCTGCTGGAGAGCGACTACGACGGCCCGAGCAGGCTGGAGCACTTCTCGGCGCGGCCCAGCTGGTGGACGCGGTTCTTCGGCACGGTCTGGTGATCCACCTGCCCCACGGCCCCCAGCCGACCCCTGCGCGTCGGCTGGGGCCCGCGGGCGGACCCGAGGCAAAATCCGGAGAAGACGCCTACCTCCACGGCTTGACGGCTTAACTGCATGAGGTGTCCTACCTTCTAGGCGGGTTGATCGGGCCATTCGTAGGGTCCTGTCGCCTGGGGGTTCTGGGAGGGGCTACTGAGGTGTCGCCGCTCGTGGCTGAACAGACTTGGCCGCCTCGGACCCCACCGACGACCGGGCCGCTCATTGAGAGTTGCGAGTAGATCGCTGAGTAGGACAACGCCGGTGAGGTCGTCTGCACGAGAGAATCGCTACGACTCACCCGGGATCACGATTGAATCGCATCTGGGCCGGCATCGATGCCGGCAAGGGCCACCACCACTGCTTCGTCATCGATGGAGACGGCACCAAGCTGTTATCGAGGCGGGTGGCCAATGACGAGCCTGACCTCTTGCAACTCATCACCGATGTTCTCGCCCTGGGCGACGAGGTGATCTGGGCCATCGATCTTGCCGACGGCGGGGCCGCTCTCGTCATCTCGCTCCTGCTCAACCACAACCAGCAGGTGCTCTACATCCCCGGCCGGACCGTGAACCGGACCACGGCCGGCTACCGCGGCGAGGGCAAGACCGATGCCCGCGACGCACACGTCATCGCCGACCAAGCCCGCATGCGCCGCGACCTGCAGCCGATCAGGCCCGGCGACGAAGCCATCATCGAGCTCCGTCTGTTCACCGGCCGTCGTGCCGATCTGGTCTGCGACCGCACCCGAGCCGTCAACCGCCTTCGTGGCCTTCTGACCGGTATCTTCCCCGCTTTCGAGCGCGCCCTCGACCTGGGCAATCACGGCCCCCTGGTCCTCCTCACCGGCTATCAGACACCAGCCGCCATCCGCCGGCTCGGCGCCAGCCGGCTTGAACAGTGGCTCCGGAATCGCAAGCTCCGCTGGTGCGGGGCCCTGGCCCGCACCGCCATCGAGGCCGCCGAGCGACAGCACACCAGCGTCGCCGGAGAGAAAACGGTCGCCGTGATGGTCGCCACGCTCGCCCCTGAAGTGATCGTGCTCAACGAGAAGATCAGCGAGATCGACCGGCAGATCGAGGCTTCCTTCCGGGCCCACGAGCAGGCCGCCATCGTTGCCAGCATGCCCGGGATCGGCAACCTGCTCGGAGCCGAGATCCTGGCAGCCATCGGTGGCGACATGGATCTCTTCGGCAGCCCTGATCGCCTGGCGACTTACGCTGGCCTGGCACCGGCTCCGCGGGACTCAGGCAAGGTCAGCGGCAACCGTCACCGCCCCAAGCGATACCACCGACGTCTACAACGAGCCTTGTTCCTTGCAGCCATGAGCAGCATCACCTGCTGCTCGGAATCACGCCGGTACTACGACCGCAAGCGAGCCGAGGGCAAGAGGCACTCCCAAGCGGTCCTGGCGCTGGCCCGGCGACGCGTCAACGTCCTGTGGGCACTTCTCCGAGACCAGCGGACCTACGAACTCACGCCACCAGCGTCAACAGCCGGATAGGGCCTCTCACCGATCGCAAACCGGATCGACCAAAGCCGACTTGTCAGGGAGGATCCCATCAGCACTGCCCTATGACGCTGAGGAGCCCCCTGTGATCACGCAAGGAGTACAGGTCACAGGCCGGTGCAGTGCCTGCGGAGGCACGACGACCTGCGATGTCGGCCAGTTCTTCCACCGCGGCATGCTCCGCTGGGGCACCGAAGGACACTGCGCGGACTGCCCGAATGCGTGGTGCGAGCAAGACAGCGGCCCCGTCACGCCCGAGAACATTCGACAGGCCCTGCTGCAAGCGCACGGGCCCACGTGGCTTCGCCTGTCTGGAGACGTGCCAAGCCGCGTTCCCGTGCTGCAGGCACTCCGCAGTGCACAGGCACTGTCCCTTGGCGAAGCACGGGCACAGGCCGCGGAACTCGCCGGAACGGGTCTCATCGGCACACGCGTCGAGATGGAGATCCTGGCGATTTATCTTCGGAGACGAGGAATCGCGGTGAGCGTTGAACCAGCGGCGTAACCCCGTCTGGACAGCGCCTCCTGCTGGCTTGACACCGGCATTGAGAAGTCTTTCCCCGCGATAGCCGGGGAAGAAGTTCTACGCAGTGACCGGGCGGCGGCCGGTGCTGGAAGCAGCCGGCCGCCCTGGAGCCTGACGGGGCAGGGCCCTCTGGCCGCATCGGCAAGCCGTATGCGCCTGACCGGGAGAGGCTGTGGAATGCCAGGCCCGCGCGGTGAAGGAGGCCATCTCCGAGTGGTTCTCACCCCGCCCTTGAGTCGATGCTCGCCCAGGCCGCCGAATACGTTCCTGGCACCGGCGTCCTGGCGAGCGGCTTCGCGGCGGAACACAAGTTCGACAACCACCGCGCGATCCTCTTCACCCCCACCGGCCTCGGCGGACGGCTGCTCCTGCAGACCCGGCGTGGGTCCCTGATCCAAGGCCGGTTCCCCGACTTGGTCGCGGCCGCAGGGCAGCTGCCCGAAGGGCTTGTCTTGGACGGCGAGCTCGTCGTGTGGGACACCGCCACCGGCCGACTGTCCTTCGAAGCCCTCCAGCGCCGGGCCGCCGCCCGCGGCCGCACCGCCACCGCGCTCGCCGCGAAAACGCCGGCGTTCTTCATCGCCTTCGACGCCCTGTAGATCGACGGCATCGAGCCGCTGCCCCTGCCCTACTCCGAGCGCCGCCGACGCCTGGAGGTCCTCTTTACGGCCCGCCTGGACGCTGTGCCCCATGACCACCGACCCGGACCTGTCGCGGAGATCAGCGCGGACACCGCCGTCGACCGGGGGGCTACCGCCACCCGCTGCGCTTCACACGACTGCGCTCCGATCTCTCCGCCGCGGACGTGGCTCTCTTCGGCGAAGGCCCCGCTGCCGCTGCCGGGTGAGCGGCGCGGCGGACAGCCACTGACACTCTTGTGCCGTCCAGCAGGAAGACGACGCGAGATGTCAGTGGTCCCGGCTCTGAAATGAGTACGGGGCCGGCGAGGAGCTGAGCACGTGCGCCCAGGCGAACTTGTGCCGGAGCCGCTTGGTTGTACCCATGCATGAGACAACCTCCGTTCTGACTGCCGACCGTGCCGCCGAGACCCGTGCCATCGGCACGGTGTCGATATGGGTCACGGCTGCAACGGTGGCCTTGATCCCGCTCGCCTTCCTCTTCGGGTGTCTGGCCGGGCTGGCCCAGGAAGTTCACCCTCAGACCGTGGCCGTCCTCATGATCTGCTGGTTGGCGTCCTGGACGGTTACCCCTTTGCTTGTGGTGGCATCCCGGCTGCCCCTGCGACACCCCACCCTGACCAGGGCACGCCGGTGGGCGGGGTGGGTCGCGCCGCTCCCGCCGACGGTCACGATCCTTTTGAGCCTCGGCCTGTAGATGACGACCTCGAAGCCGGCCACGGATGCCTCACGCGGGGCTTCGGGCGAGCGCGGCCACATGGAGCCCGACCGGCCGGGCGCCGAGGCTCGGGCGCTCCGGGCTCGACAGCAGCCAGGACGATTCCCACATTGAGCCTGTCGGCGGACGGCCTGCCCGCTACGCTCAAGATCACGCCGTGCCGACAGGAGTGCGCGGACGAGGGCAGGTGCCCCAGGCGCTCTGGACAGCACCTGACCGCACGAGGTGCCCCCGCCAGCGCTCGGCAGGGGCACCTCGGCGAAACTCCACCACCTGCGCCGCGCCCCGGCCGGGGAGCGCGCATACCGCCGGTGCCACCCGGTCCTTCGTCCGGCTCACCGGGCATCTCGTTAAGGGCGGCCTGTGGGGTTGCCTGGGGTGCGGCGGGACGTCGGCCGTGTGCTGACGTGGTGTGGCTCTGTTCACGAGGACGGACAGAGCCTGTTCACCAATTCGGGAGGCGGTCGGCCCCGGCTCGGATTCGAAATGTCCACGGGTTTCGACAGCGCCAACCGTGCCTAGGGGGTGATGTGGTCCGGCCTTGGCCGCCGTGGGGCTCGGGGGGATCGTCACTCGGGATCGTGGCCTGCCCGCATGCTCGCTACGGCGCACACGAGCAGTGCGCCGGTGAGTGCGGTCAATGGTGTGGTCCAGGTGCCGGTGGCGGTGTGGAGGGCGGCGGCGAGGACGGGGCCGGTGGCGGCGAGGAGGAAGCCGCAGGTCTGGGTCATGGTGGACAGGGCGGTCACATGGTCGGGGTCGTCTCCCCGGTGGGCGTACAGCACGCCGGGCAGGGCCTGTCCGGCACCCAGCCCGATCCCCAGGACGGCGATCCAGAGCATCGAGGTCCCGGCCGGGGCGACCAGGAGCCCGGTGAAGCCGGCGGCGCAGACCAGGATGGTGGCCAGGATGTGGGGGCGCTGGTCGGTGCGCTTCGCGGCCAGGACAGGGGCGGCGAACCCGCCGACGGCGACGCCGCAGATCAGCAGGGCCTGGCCGGTACCGGCAGTGCTGCGGGCGAGGCCGGCCTGCACGAGGATCGAGGGCAGCCAGGCGAGCGTGGTGTAGAAGGCGAGGGTCTGAATGCCGAAGAAGGCGGTCAGGCTCCAGGCGACCGCGGTGCGGGCCACGTGCGGGCGCCGGGACCGCTCCTCGGCGTCGGCTGCCGCGGCGGGCTGCGGCGCCCGGTGGCGCAGCTGCGGGGTCATGCCGGCGGCGGCGAGGACGGCGGGGATGACGGCCAGGGCGATGGCCGGCTGCCAGGTGCCGGCGGCCTGGGCGACGGGGACGACCATGGCGGCGACGAGGGCGGAGCCGGCGCCCATCGACAAGGCGTAGAGGCCCATCATCGTGCCGACGCGCTCGCGCGGGAAGCGCTTGCGGACCAGGACCGGGATGAGCACATTGACGACGGCGGTGGCCGCGCTTACCACGACGGTGCCCGCGAACAAGCCGGGCATCCCCAGCATGCGCAGCACCGCCCCGGCCACCAGGACCAGGCTCGCCCACCACAGCCCGCGCTCCTCGCCGAACCGCCGCCGCGCCACGGCCGCGAGCGGGGCGAAGGCGCCCATGCACAGCGGCGGCAGCAGCCCCAGAAGGGAGACCGTGGCGGGGCTGAAGTGTGCGACCGGGGCCAGAGGCCCGATCTGGCCGAACGCGACCCGGGTGTTCAGGCTCATCAGCACGAACCCGACGACGAGCAGCACGCCCGCGCCCGGAGCGGGCGGTGTGGTGCGGCCTCGGGGGACGGCGGCGGTCGCCGCCGGCGGCGCGGATACGGTCATGGCAGGCCCTCCAGGGGAGCGCAGTGGTTAGGGTGGCCTCAACCCTGCACGCTCAAGTCCACTTGAGCGCAAGCCCCCGGCACGCGGAGGAGCCGATGGAGCAGCTGTACTCGATCAGCGAGGTCGCCCGTGCCTTCGGCGTCTCGGTGCCGACACTGCGCTACTACGAGGAATGCGGACTGATCCAGCCCGTCGCCCGGCGCGGCCGGGTGCGCCAGTACGACCGCGCGGCCCTGGAACGACTCGCCTACGCCCAGCTGTGGCACCACGACGGCATGATGACCCTCGCCGACACCGCGACCGTGATGACCAGCGAACACGTGCAGGAACGCCACGCCCTGATCGCCACCCAGCACGCCGCCATGCAGGAGCGGATCGACCGGCTCACCCGAGCCGCCGCCGTGCTGCGGCACATGCTGGACTGCCCTTCAGACCATCCGCTGAGCTGTCCCGTGACTGGCGCTTACATCCACGCCCGCGTCGACGCCACCCTTGCCGGTGAGGAAGTCCCCGTAATGGTCCTGTCCGACATGCCCGCACAGCCCTCGGACACCTGACGCTCTACCCGTACCCGAGAACATCGAACTCGCCAGCGCACGCGGCGCGCCTGCAGCGGCTGCTGTCGCTTCTGGTGAACATCGAACACCGCGCCTCTGCCCTGCCTCCCGAATTGCTGAACAACTGATGCAACTCGGGTTCTGGCTCAACTTTTGTGGTGCGGCACGGTCGCCTGGCGCAGCGCGCTGAGCGAGCGACGGAATCGGCAGGTTACGAGGTTGTCGGCTATTGATGTTGAGGCGTGATGACCTGAGAGTTCGGCTGGTGGGTGATTTAGCAGATCGTCGGGCTGACGGGCACGAGTTCGGTGCTCGGTTTGCGGCGGGTGGGCCGCTGGGCGGCTCGGTCGGAGACCAGGCCGGCGATGGCCCGGTGCGTGGCCGGGTAGTGCTCGCGGCAGCCGAGGAAGCGCTGCAGCGGGCGCCACTGCTTGTGCTTCGCGTTGGCGTGTTCGACACAGATCCGCGCCGAAGACTGGCGGCGCCGTTGCTCACGCCAGGCGTACTGGTCACCGAGCGGGGCGTCTTCCTTCGGCTTCTTCGGCGGCGCACTGACCTGTTCGGGGAACTCGTTCGCCAGACCCCGGTAACCCTCATCCACCTCGGCTCTCACGTCCGGGTGGAGACGGAATTGCTCGGCGATGCCTTCGGTGCGCATCGCGGTCTGGTCGTGCATTCTTCCGGGCCGGTCGGCCCCGGACCACAGGGTGCGGCCCTGACCATCGCTGATCGTGGTGGTCTTCATGGTGTTCTGCTTCTTCTTGCCGGAGACGAACGCGCAGCGGCCCGGCCGGTGGGCCTTCGGGCGGCGGACCTGGGTCTCGGTCCCGTCGATCCGCAAGGTCACGCCCTCCGCATCGGCGTAGGCGAACACGTCGGCCAATGTTCGCAGGCGCAGTCCAGACTGGCCGGGGACAGCGAAGCCGCGGTCGGCGAGCAGCGGGCGGATCTCGCCGATGGCCTCGGTGACGGTGGAGCGGCCGACCCCGTACAACTCGGCGAGCGCGGCGTGCGGGAGCTGAGTGCGCAGGTGGACCAGCGCGACCAGCACTCGGTCGGTGAACACCAGCTCGTGCTTGCGGCCGGCACCAGCGGCACGGTGACGCTTCCCTCCCCGCCGCTGATGCAATGCCGATTCCCCCCGGGCCTGCCACGGCCCGGCCAACTCCTCGATCAAACTCGCCGAGATGTGCACGCGAGACGCCTGTGAAGGCAGGATGAGACAAAGCCGCACGGGCCCACTTCTTGGTCACACTCGAAGAACCCGTGCGGCCGTCCCCACGTCACGGCCTGTGACCGCTCTCATGCTTGGCGGGCAGGGCAGAAGTTTTCCTCCAGGAACGCCGAAACCGCCTCGGTGAACGCCTCCGGCGCTGCGTGGTGGATCAGGTGTCCAACCGGGATGGTCACCACTCGCCCGCCAGGGATGCGGCGGGCGAGCTCGGCGACACCGTCCTGGGGAACATGACTGTGTGGGCCGCCGGCGAGCACGAGGGTCTCGGCGGTGATCTGGCCGAGCCGCTCCAGCCACCTGGGATCGGGCTGGTCGATCTGCCGCCTGACGGCCAGCACCATCTCCCAGTCGAAGGTCAGGGCGCCGTCCGGCCTGGCCGGGGTGCTCGGCTCCCGGGGACGGGGGACCGGTACATCCTCCAGGACGAGCCGGCTCACCCGCTGCGGATGGTCCTCCGCGAGCAGGTAGGCCACGATCCCGCCCATGGAGTGCCCGATCAGATCCACTGGTCCAAGTCCCAGTGCGTCCAGGAACCGGAGCACATCGGCCTGCATGAGTTCGAGTGAGTAGTCTCCCGGCCAGTCGCTTCGGCCGTGACCGCGAAGATCGAGGGCATACACCCTTCGACTCCGGGTGAGGGCGGGCACAACCGCCTCCCAGCCGGTGGCATCCTCGCCCAGCGCGTGCAACAGGACTAGCGGCGGAGCATCCGGAGGACCCGACGTCTGATAAGCCAGCCGGACCTCGCCAACGTCGACCGAGCGTTGATCAACCATGTCCGGAGGATATGCGGACGGGTCCTGCCGGAGATTGGCGTTCACCAGCAGCCCAACCACCATCCCCGGTCAGCAGCTCGGGTTCTCAGCCACACGGTTCTGGCCCCGATCTTCAATAGCCGACAACGCCGTAACCCCCGACCCGGCCCCCACACCATCCGCCGCCGATTGAGCGGCTTCCGCCTCGGGCGCGGTGCGGGGGCCGGGCATCATGGCCGCCGCCGCGGAGGTGAGGGCGAGCTGGGAGTCCATGCCAGGAGGATTGGGAAGACCACAGCTGATCTGAAAGACGCATCCTACCCGGGACTGCGACTTCGACGACGAACTCACCCGGCGACTGCCCTGACAGGCTGCTCTGTACGATCACGGAATACTGGGCGCTGGTCCGCCTGACCTGTGCGGAGATCAGCAAGTGGTGCCCTGTCCGGATAGTTGAGGGAGTTGGCGAGTGTCCGCTTTGGACTTCTACGCTCACGTCGCCGTTTGCGGTGAGGTCCTGCGAGTTGGCCTCGGTGCCGATCCGGAAGCCTGGGAAGCCGCCCTGGGGGAGACATGCCTCGATGTTCCCGGTGGTGGCCTACTACGGCGGGACTACGGGCTCGTGGAAATCAACTTCTCGCCGGACCAGCCAGGGCGGCAAGGGCAGATGTCGTGCTTCGGCTTCGGCGTGAAGATCCAACGACTGCTGTACGACCAGTCCCCGAGCACCGTGCCGTCCCCGCTCTCGCGGGAATACGGGGAATTCGCGCCCAGAGTCCCCTTCAAGGAACTGCAGACCGCCATCCTGGCCCTGGGCCACACGATCGAACTCGACAAGCACAACACATCGAGTGACATGGACTGCTACCGCGTATCCGCGTCCGCCGCCCGCATCCACGTCGTCGCTGACCCTGACCCGTACGGGTCAGGCGAGCCAGATCCAGACGGACATCAGAGGGGCGACGTCTGGTCCATCGACGTGTGGTGACCAGCCAGCGACCTCCCAGCAGTCAGTGCTATCTCTTCGCTACGAGGAGCACCGGGAAACGATCACCTGCGCGGCGGGCAACGATCTGAAGAGCGCGCGCCACCCAGCTGATCAGCCACACTCAAGCCCCCGTGCCGCATCCGACCGGCTAGCCCGCGGCCAATGTGGGTTCGGCATGCCGTCATCGCTCATGTGCGCCCGTTGCCAGATTTCGTTCCAGCTGAACGGAGTCTCCGGCACGAACCGGTGCCGCTGCCCGCACGGACATGGCGCCAGCGCCCGCGCGCACCCACGGCACAGCTCGACCCAACCGTGCCCGGTCGAGCTCAGCCCTCGTGGTCCCGCAATCCCGCAAGCTGGGCAGCCGGGCGGCTCGGCACCGTCCAAAATCGCGTTCTGCCGCTGGACGTACTCGCTCAGGCGCAGCGACGGGTGGCGAAACGGGTCTTCGAACCAGGCACGGTCTGGGCTTTCCCACCAGTTCCGCAGCCACCACGGCCGTGGGTTCGGTACAGCCCGCCGCCCAGCCTGCTTCTCCGCCCGGCGCTGTGCGGCGTACTCGTCTGCCCGCACGAGCCACAGCACCCGCGCCTCGTGCAGTTCCTCCACCGCCCTCGCCAGCGCGTCCGGGTCCGCCTCCAACCGACGGGGGATCGCGGCGCTGAGCGTGAGGTGGTGGTATGTCGCCCGCAAGCCGTAAGGAGCAAAAACGGTGAGGTAAGTGCGCAACGCGCTGTGCCGCCGGTGCAGGGGGAGCCGGGCGTCGTGCACGTGCGCTCGGTGGGTGAGGAAGCTGGTCATGGTGTAGGCGCCAGGTCCAGTGCCCGTCCCGGGGCGGCAGTGACGGCAGCAGCGTGTGCTGGCAGGTGTTGTTCAGCCCAGGTTTCGGCAAGGCTGAGGAAGTCCTGCAAATCCCGCTGGGCGCCGGTGACGAGCGTCCGTATCTGTTTCTACTGACAGCTCGATCACCGGGGCTGCTGTCCGTCCCGTGAGCGTCGAGCGTCAGCCGGACGATGTCGCCAAGATGTTCGGCCATCGAGGACGGATCGTGGCCGAAGTAGGAGCAGCCGGTGCCGTTAAGAGGCCATCTCATTTGGGTGGTTGGGTAGGCTGTCGGTCGTGGTGGGGATTGTTGAGCGGCTGGTGCCGGACGAGTTGTGGGAGTTGTTCCA
>NZ_JBEYXK010000074.1:0-35734 GCF_040645035.1 Streptomyces sp. NPDC046876
CCGCCGGCCGCCGTACCGCTCCGGCGGACAAGGATCTTGGCTCTGCCCGTGTTCCGCCGCCGTCATCGTCGTTGGTACGTACGGGGGCCCATCCCAGCCCCGCCGGCGTTTGAGGCGAACGGGGGTCCGGGGGCGGAGCCCCGGTTTCGGGAAGGGGCGGGGAGGGGACAAGCTCCGCGCAGCGGACCCGACGCGACCCAGCGGCGGCGGGCACCACCCCGGCGGCCCCGCCGGGCCGCAGCCGACCCCCGCAGCCGCCACCGGCACCCGCAGTAACCCCTTTGGCCACGACCAGCCCGCCAGCCAGGCGATTTCGGGAAGTGCGGGGCGTGCGGAGCAGTAGGGGGCGTGCACGGCGGGCATTGCATCAGACGTGACCCTCCTCCGAGACATGCGCTACCCCACACCGCGCGAACTCGCGCTGGCCGCCCGCGCGCTGGCGGACGAGCACCCGCACCTGGCCCGGCTCCGCCGCACCGGCAGCTCCCGGGCCGGGGAGCCGCTCTGGCTGCTCTCCGTCGACCCCGGCGGAGCCGAACCGCCGGGCCGCGGTGTGCTCGTCGTCGCCGGAGCCCACGCCAACGAGCCCGTCGGCGGCGCCACCGCGCTGGCCCTGGCCCGCCGCATCGTGCAGGGCGGGGCGCCGCGCGCCGGCTGCGGCTGGCACTTCCTGCTGTGCGCCGATCCCGACGGGGCGGCCCTGCACCGCACCCCGCGCCCGTACTCGCTGCTCGACTACCACCGCAACTTCTACCGGCCGCCCGGCCCCGAACAGCCCGAGTGGGCACCGTCTTTACTGCCCCCGGACCGGCTGCCGCCCGAGACCCTGGCACTGACCGCCCTCATCGACGAACTGCGCCCGGCGCTCCAGGTCTCCCTGCACGGCACCGACCTCGGCGGGTCCTGGGTGCAGCTCACCCGGGACATACCGGGCCTCGCCGAGCCGTTCGCCAAGTCAGCCGCCGAGCTGCGCATCCCCGTGGAGACCGGGGCCTCGGACGCGGCCGGCTGGCCTTCCCCCGGCCCGGGCATCTTCGTGATGCCGGACCAGGAGGCGGCGGCGGGCTCGGCCGCCCCGGGGGCCTTCCACCCGGAGGACACCCGGCTCAGCACCTGGTGCCGGACCCACCGCTACGCCGGCACCACCGCCATCGTCGAAGTCCCCATGTGGGCGTCGGACCTGGTGGACGACCCCGCCCCGCACCCGGACCCGCGGGGGGCGCTGCTCCTCCTGGCCGGGCGCCTCACCGCGGACGCCGCACTCGTGGCGGCCGTACGGCGGGAGGCGGCCGACGCCGTGGCGTCCGCGGGCCCCGCGGACGCCCCGCTGCTGCGCGCCGTCGACTGGACGCTCGGCCTGATCCCGCAGATCACCGCCGAGTGGACGGGCAGCCGGGCTCCCGCCGAGGCGACCGCGGCCCGCATCGCCAGCATCGACGCCTTCGGGCGGCGGCTGTCGCTGCGCGCCGCGGCGATGCTGCTGCGCGTGCTGCGCGGGCAGGAGCATCCGGCCGCGCCGGGCCTGGACCGCCTCGTCACGGGCTGGTGCACGGAGTTCGCGGCCCGGTTCCAGGCCAGATGGATACCGGTGGCCACCCAGGTCGAGCACCAGTCCCGTACGGTCCTGGCCGCGTACGAGCGGCTGCTGGCGGGCGGAACGCTCAGCCCGTAACAGGAGCGGGCGCAGGCGGCACAGGCGGCACAGACAACACATCCAGCGAATACCGCCGCTTGGGCAGACCACGGGCCCCGATCCGGTCGTAGAACCGGATCGCGCCCTCGTTCCAGTCGGGGGTCTGCCACTGGACCTGCTCCATGCCGAGCTCCCGGGCGAGCGCGGCCACACCGTCCACCAGGGCGGCGCCGATTCCGTGGCCGCGAGCGCCCTCGGCGAGGTAGAGGCAGTCCATGTGGAGGTAGTGGCGGGCGTCCCAGAACGCGAACTCGGCCGAGCAGGCGGCGTACCCGACGACGCCCCCGTCCGGCCCCTCGGCCAGCAGCACCCACAGCCGCGCCCCCTCGGCGAACAACTGCGGCCCGAGCCGCTCCCCCAGGTCCGCCGGCCGGGGCGCGGCCTTCTCGTACGCAACGTGCTCATGCATGAGCTCGACGAGCCGCGGCAGATCCCCGGGCCGCACCGGCCGCACAACAGACGTGTGATCCATGCGCCCATCATCACCCGCGGCCGACCCGGCCCCTCCGCCGGGAGGACGTCGGAACCCGTCGACTTGCTTCACGCTTCACCTACTTCACTGCCCGACGCCTCGCGACCTGCCCACCGGCCCGCCCTGTCGGCCGGCCGGCAGACAGGGCGGTTGCCAGGTACCCCTGACCAGGACCACACTGGGAACCATCCAGCACCGTTCCCCTTCCCCGAGAGGGGTGAGCCGGTGAATTCGCTGCAGATATTCCTTTCCGAAGACGGAGCGGAAGCCGAGCGCCTGGATTGGCTGGCCGGCGTCCTGCGGCAGGACCTGCTCCAACTCGATGTTGACGAAGTAACCACCGTGCGGCGCGGGGATGACCCTGCCGGTGCGCGGGGAGTTGCCGTCGAGGCCGGAGCCCTGCTCGTCGACTTGGGATCGTCCGTCGCAGTCCTTCGGGAGGTTCTCCACGCTGTCATGGACTGGTGGCGGCGCAGCCGGAGCCGGCCGACCATCCGGCTGGAGATGGACGGAGACGTGCTGGAGATCTCCGAGGCGTCCACGGGCCAGGTGGACAGGTCGTTCGAACTCTTCGTCAACCGGCATTCCACGCACGGGGCCGCCCCATGAACGATTCACGCTACGCCCTGATCATCGCCAACGACGACTACGAGAACCCGGGACTCAGGAAGTTGGTGTCACCGGCCGCGGACGCCCTGGCCTTGGCGCGCGTCCTCTCCGACCCGAAGATCGGGAACTTCGACGTACAGGTGGCCCAGAACCAGCCCTCGTATGTGATCGCGCGGAAGATCGACGATTTCTTCGATGACCGAAAGCCCGGCGACGCCCTGATCGTGCACTTCTCCTGCCACGGGCTGAAGAGCGAATCCGGGCAGCTCTTCTTCGCGGGGATCGACACCGTGCCGGGCAAGGCCTCCACTGCAGTATCAGCGGACTTCGTCCGCGACCGCGTGTCCTCGAGCCGGGCGCAGAGCATCGTGCTCTTCCTCGACTGCTGCTACGGAGGCGCCTTCTCGCCCGGGATGACCGTGCGGGCGGGCGAAGACGTGCACGTACTCGAGGCCTTCTCGAGTGAGAAACTCGGTGGCGGTCGCGGCTGGGCGGTGATTACCGCATCCAACTCCATGGAGTACGCCTTCGAGGGAACTCAGCTCAGTGGCGAGTTCGACACTCCCCAGCCGTCTGTTTTCACGGGTGCACTGGTGAACGGGCTCACCACGGGCGAGGCAGACCGCGACGAGGACGGCCTGGTGTCCCTCAACGAGCTCTACGACTACGTCTACGAGCAAGTGCGACAGAAGAACCCGCGCCAGACGCCCAGTCGCACCATCAATCTGCAGGGTGACCTGTATGTGGCGCACAGCGGCCGCAAGAGGATCAAACCGGCCAAGCTTCCGCCGGACCTGCAGGAGGCCATCTCGAGCCCGAACGTCTTCACCCGGCGGGGAGCCATCACGGAGCTCCGCTTCCGCATGACGAGCACGGACCTCGAAAACGCGGTGGGTGCGCGCCAGGCACTGGTCGAGATGTCGAACACGGAAATTCAGTGGGTCGCCGACGAAGCCGCCGCCGCTTTGCGTGAAGTCGCGCTCAGCCCCGACCCGTCCACGCTGGACTTCGGCACCCTGACCGAGGGATCGCCCTCGCCCCGCAAGGAAGTGCGCCTGCCGGGTCCGCCGCTCGCGCGGCAGTGCGAGGCCAGCTCAGAGGACGACCGCATCAGCGTGCAGAAGACGGCTGACGGCCTGGAGATCTCGGTTGACACCTCGCGGGCCGGGCAACTGAGCGGAGACATCCTCCTGAAGGGCGCAGCCGGTGAGGCCACGCTTCAGGTCAGCGGGGAGATCACGCCCAAACGGGCGGAGCGGCCGCACGCCGCCCAAAAGACCGTTACGCCGCCCCCACGACAGGATGCGATGGAGCAGCCGCTACTCCAGCAACCTCGACGCCCCTCGCCTCGGACACCGCTCCAACCGAAAGCCAGACAGACCCCGCTTCACCCGAGAGCCAAACGAGCCCTCGTACTGTCCGGCTGTGCCCTGGCGGCAGAAGTCGCCGCGCTGGTGTGCCTCGTGGCGAGTTTCACGTCCGCCCTCTATGTCCAATCGGACATCGCCACAGAAGCGGACAAAGGGGTTGCGTTCGAGAAAGCAGTACAGATCACGATGTCGAACGTCGTGATCATGGGCGGGAACGCACTGGCCTCGATTTTCGCAGCACTCGCCGCGATTGCGCTCGGACGGATCGCCAGGCACGACTTCGCCGCGGCATCCGCAGCGGCAGGCGCGGTGAAGAGGACCGCCCATCCGGGAATTGACCGCGTAAGGAAAGTGCTCCTCCCCGCCACCGTGATGCTGGCCCACATCACGTTCCCCCTGGCGCTTCTGCTCCTAGGGGCGTACGTGTATTGCCTGGCTGCGCAGTAACCCAGCCCGCGTCGGGCATGCTGGCATGCCGGCATGCCGCCCTGCGGGACGGTGGAATAGTGGAAGGGATCGCCCTGGGCGCGGGTCCGGCGGCGCGTGCGCTGGACGGTCGCGCTTCCGCTGCGCTGCCTGCCGACGCCCACGGCGTGATGGTCGTCGACAAGGCCAACTCGAAGCCGGGAAGCCCGTTTAGGCCATCAAGGGAAGCGAGTTCACCGCCAAGAGCACGTACTCGATCACCGGTATCAAGCGCGGGGGAAGCAGAGCGCGAACTGCCAGCAGGGCTACCGCGACGGAGCCGCGGCGGCGAAGGAGGACCGCTGCAGCTGATCCGGCGAGGCGAGAGGCGAGACGACCGAGACGACCTAGTCCGCCGACAGGCGGAAGGCCATGCGGCCGAAGCCGACCTGGTCGCCGGCGCGGACCACGATCGAGCCGGTGACCCGGCGGCCGTTGACGGTGGTGCCGTTGGAGGAGCCGAGGTCGGTCAGGATCCACCTGCCGTCCCGCCGCACGAGTTCGGCGTGGACCCGGGAGACCGTCTCGTCCGTCAGGCGCAGGACGTTGCCCGGGTCGCGCCCGATCCGCAGGGCCGGCCCGTCCGGGTGGGGCAGCAGCAGCTTCGGGAGCCGCTCGGCGTTCCAGGCGCGCCGGATGCCGGCGGACACGGCGGACATCCTGCCGACCCATCCGAACACGCGGCCGGTCCAGCGGCCTTCGGGTTCCGGCTCGACGAGGTCGGCGGTGAGGACCGCGAGTTCGTCGGCACGGCGGGCGGCGAGGGCGAGTTCCATCCGGCGCACGAAGGTGTCGTGGGACATCTTGCCCATGGCCGCACCCTCGCGGAGCTGGACCAGGACCCAGTCCCGCTCCGCGTCGGAGAGACGGGGGACCGGGTAGGCGGAGAAATTGAAACTCGACGTCACAGGGTGATTGTCGGCCCGTCAGGGCCGTAGTGTCCAGAACTGTCCCGGCCGTCCCGCGATGATGGCTCGGCGACGGCTGCCTCGGCGCATGGCGAGGCACCTGGCGAGGCACATGGCAAGGCACATGACGGGGCACACGTTCCGGTGGCACTGCTGACGAGGGGACCGCCCGTGCAGTTCGAGGTGTGGGCACCACTGACGGACCGGGTCGCGCTGCGACTCGGCGACGCCGCGTACGAGATGGCGCGCGATCCGGACCGCGACGGCTGGTGGGTCGCCGAGGCCCCGGCCGCCGACGGGGACCGCTACGGGTTCCGGCTGGGCGAGGACCCGGTCGTACGGCCCGATCCGCGCGGCCGGCGGCTCCCGGACGGCCCGGACGGCCTGTCGGCGGTGGTGGACGTGGAGTCGCTGGCGCAGGGCGGGCCGGCGGCCTCGCCGGGGGTGCGGCTGCAGGACGCGGTCCTGTACGAGCTGCACGTCGGGACCTTCACCCGGGACGGCACCTTCGACGCGGCCGCCGCGCGCCTGCCGCACCTGGTCTCGCTCGGCGTCACGCACGTCGAGCTGATGCCGGTCTGCCCGTTCCCCGGCCGGCACGGCTGGGGGTACGACGGCATCGCGCCGTGGGCGGTGCACGAGCCGTACGGCGGTCCGGCCGGGCTCGCCCGGTTCGTGGACGCCGCCCACGCGGCGGGCCTGGGGGTGGTGCTGGACGTGGTCCACAACCACCTCGGCCCGTGGGGCAACCACCTCCCGGCCTTCGGCCCGTACTTCACCGACACCCACCACACCCCGTGGGGCGCGGCGGTCAACCTGGACGCCCCGGGCTCGGACGAGGTGCGCGCGTACCTGATCGGCAGCGCGCTCGCCTGGCTGCGCGACTACCGGATCGACGGGCTCCGCCTCGATGCGGTGCACGCGCTGGCCGACGAGCGGGCGCTGACGTTCCTGGAGGAGCTGTCGGCGGCCGTGGACGCGCTCGCCGCCGAGACCGGCCGTCCGCTGTTCCTGATCGCCGAGTCCGACCGGTGCGATCCGCGGACGACGACCCCGCGCGCCGCCGGCGGGCAGGGCCTGCACGCCCAGTGGAACGACGACTTCCACCACGCCCTGCACGCGGCCCTGACCGGCGAGTCCCAGGCCTACTACGCGGACTTCGCCGAGGCCCCGCTCGCCGCCCTGGCCAAGACCCTGACGCGGGCCTTCTTCCACGACGGGACCTGGTCCTCCTTCCGGGGCCGCACCCACGGCCGGCCCGTGGACCGGCGCCGCACCCCCGCCCACCGGTTCCTCGGCTACGGCCAGACCCACGACCAGATCGGCAACCGGGCGCTCGGCGACCGGCTCTCCGCCTCCCTCACGCCGGGGCTGCTGGCGTGCGCGGCGGCCGCCGTGCTGACCGGGCCGTTCGTGCCGATGCTGTTCATGGGCGAGGAGTGGGGGGCCGGCACGCCGTGGCAGTACTTCACCGACCACCCGGACCCGGGGCTCGCCGAGGCGGTGCGCACGGGCCGGCGGCGGGAGTTCGCCGCGCACGGCTGGAAGGCCGAGGAGGTCCCCGACCCTCAGGACCCGGCCACCCGAGACCGGTCCTGCCTGGACTGGGCCGAGCCGGAGCGCGACCCGCACGCCCGGCTGCTGGCCTGGTACCGGACCCTGGTCCGGCTCCGGCGCGGCCACCCGGACCTGCGCGACCCGGACCTGGCCTCGGTGCGCGTGGCGTACGACGAGGAGCGGCGCTGGCTGACCTTCCGGCGGGGCGACGTTCGGGTGGTGCTGAACCTCTCCGACGAGCCGGCGACCATCGCGCTGGGCCGCAACGGCGTTCGGGTGCTGGCCGCCTGGGAGCCGGTGGACCACCCGGGCCCGGACGGCCGGCTCCACGTCCCGGCGCACACGCCGGTGCTGCTGGCGCCGTAGCCCCGGGGGCGGTGCGCTACTCGACGACCGCCAGCTCGCGCGGGGCGGCGTTGAGGCTGCGGCCGCCGTCCTCGGTCACGGTGACGATGTCCTCGATGCGCACGCCGAAGCGGCCGGGCAGGTAGATGCCCGGCTCCACGGAGAAGCACATCCCGGGCACCAGGGGCTGCTCCTCGCCCTCGACCATGTACGGCGGCTCGTGGGTGGTGACGCCGATGCCGTGGCCGGTGCGGTGGATGAACCGGTCGCCGTACCCGAACTCGGTGATCACCGCGCGGGCCGCCCGGTCCACGTCCTGGCAGGCGATCCCGGGGCGGACGGCGGCGGAGGCCGCCCGCTGGGCCTCGCGGACGATGTCGTGGACGCGCTGCTCCTCGGCGGTGGGCTCGCCCACGTGCACGGTGCGGGAGATGTCGGAGCCGTAGCCGTGCTTGAGGCCGCCGAAGTCGAGGACGACCATGTCGCCGCGGGCGATGACCCGGTCACCGGCCTCGTGGTGCGGGTTGGCGCCGTTGGGGCCGGAGCCGACGACGGTGAAGTCGACCTGGGAGTGGCCGTGTTCGCGCAGCAGCGCGGCCAGGTCGGCGGCGACCTCGTGCTCGCGCCGGCCGGCGAAGGGCACCTCGAGGATCCTGGCGTACGCGGCGTCCGCGGCCGCGCCGGCCGCCGCGAGGCGCTCCAGCTCGCGGGGGTCCTTGACGGCGCGCAGCATGGGCAGGGCGTCGGTCAGCGGGGTGTACGAGGTCCCCGGCAACTCCCGTTGGAGGCCGAGCAGGTGCAGGGCCCAGGTGTTGTCGCTGACCGCGAAGCGGCCGCCGGCCGGGAGGTGCTCGGCGGCGATCCGGTACGGGTTCTTCCCGTCGACCCAGTCGCGCAGGCCCAGCGCGGCCGCTCCCGGGGCCGCAGCGGCGTCGGGGGCTTCGAGCGCGGGCACGACGAGTACGGGGTCGCGGTCGGCGGCGAGCACGAGCAGGGTCAGCCGCTCGGTGTCGGCGGGCGGCCGGTATCCCGTGAGGTGGACGAGGTCGGGCCCGGGGGCGACGAGCACCCCGTCGAGCCCGGCCTCGGCCGCGGCGTGCAGGGCGGCGTCCATCCGGGCGGCGTGGTCGGCGGCGGTGAAGGGCTCGGGTGCGAAGTCCATGCGGTGATCCTCCCGCTGCGGACCGCCGGGCGCGAGGGGATTCGGCCGGGCCGGCCCGCGGCGGGCGGGACGGCCCGGCGGCCCGCCGCGGCCGGGTCCGGCCGGATTCAGGTGCGGCAGCGCCGCGCGTAGTACTGCCAGGTCAGGGCCGCCAGCAGCGGGCCCCACAGGACGAACAGGCCGCTGGTCACGGCGGCCAGCAGCGCCCACCACCCGTTCGCGAAGTGCGGTGAGGCCACGCCCGCCAGGCCGAAGGTGCCGAGGACCCAGTCGGCGAGCAGGGCCAGCGCCCCCAACGAGGCGAGGACCGCCGGGACGAGGACCACCGCCGGGCGGACCGGGCGGCCGCCGATCAGCGGGACCCGCTGCGGCACCACCTCGCCCCAGCCGCGTACCAGGGCGAAGCAGGACAGCGCGGCGAGCTCCGACAGGATGCTGAGCCCGAAGATGTACGGCACGGAGAGCCAGAGGGAGTCCGGGAAGGGCCCGTCGTCCCGCAGCCCCATGGGGAAGTGGAAGGCGAACGGCAGCCGCCACAGGCACACCGGCAGCATCAGCAGCGGGATCGCGCGGGCGACCCGCTCGGCCCAGCGGGGCACCGGGCGCATCGTTGTCTCGGTCATGGGACCAGCCTGGCGCGGAGGGGCGGTGCGGGGCGTCGGTCCGTGGTGGTCACCGCGCTCCCCCGTGCGGGGGAGGCGGATCGGCTACGGGGTGGACGCCGAGGTGAGGCGGGCGGCGAGGGCGGCGGCCGCGCCGGTCGGGGCGCCGGGGCTGAGCAGTTCCGTACGGTGCACCAGGCGCGGGTCCGCCAGCGGTACGGCCGTCCCCGCGCCGGCGGCCTCGGCGGTCCGGCGCGGCAGCAGGGCCAGGCCGTGTCCGGCGGCGGCGAGGGCGCACAGGGCGTGCAGGTCGGTGCCCTCGTAGCGCAGGGCGGGGGTGGTGCGGACGGCGGCGGGGGTGAGGCCGGAGTGCGGGGCGTCGAGCCAGCGCGCGTCGGCGAGGTCGTCCAGCCGGACGGAGGGCCGCCCGGCGAAGGGGTGCCCGGCCGGGAGCAGCACGGCGAGCTCCTCCTCGCCGATGCCGGTGACGGCGAGCGGGGCCACGTCGGGGAGTCGGAGCGGGTCGCTGCGGGCGGCGAGGCCGTCGACGAGCCCGAGGTCGCAGCCGCCGGTGGCGACGGCGGCGGGCACCTCGCAGCGCGGCAGCACCCGCAGCTCCACCCCGGTGGCGGGCAGCGCCGCGAGCAGCCGGGGCCCGACGGCGAGCGGGGAGGCGGCGAGGGTGACCCGGCCGGGCGGCGCGGCGGCCAGCCGCAGCACGTCGGCGCGGGCCGCGTCGAGCCGCAGCAGCAGCGGCCCGGCGTGCTCCAGCAGCCGGACGCCGGCCGGGGTGGGCTCCACGGGGCGCCGGGTGAGCAGCTCGGTGCGCAGGTCGCCCTCGAGGGCGGCGACGTGCTGGGAGACGGCGGACTGGGTGTAGCCGAGTTCGCGGGCGGCGGCGGAGAAGGAGGACAGCCGGGCGACGGTGACGAAGGTGCGCAGGAGGTGCGGATCCATGGCCCTCAGCTTGGCACGGCCATCAGCTCTGCTTATCGGGGGTGCAGGAACAATCGTTGGCGCTGAAGACAGGTGCACGGCCAGGATGATCCGCATGACGACCGCGAACCCCGCGCAGCCCGCGCCCGCCTCTCCCGCCGCCTCCCCCGTCGCCCGGATCGCCCTCGTCGGCGACCGCTCCCCGCACGTGACGTCCCACGTCCGGATCCCGGTGCTCTTCGACGCCCTGGCCTCCCGCGACGGGCTCGTCCTCGACGCGTACTGGATCCCCACGGCCGACGCCGAGGCCGAGGCGGCCTCCGGGGCGCTGGCCCGCTTCGACGCCGTGTGGGTGCTGCCGGGCAGCCCGTACGCCAGCGAGGCCGGTGCGCTGGCCGCGATCCGCGTGGCCCGCGAGGAGGGCATCCCGTTCCTCGGGACGTGCGGCGGGTTCCAGCACACGCTGCTGGAGTACGCCCGCTCGGTGTGCGGGCTGACCGGGGTCGCGCACGCCGAGAACGACCCCGACGGGGAGGACCTGCTGATCGCGCCGCTCGCCTGCTCGCTCGTCGGGCACGAGGGCCTCGTACGGGTGGAGCCCGGCACGCTGGCCGAATCCGTGCTCGGGGCCGAGCGGAGCATGGAGCACTACCACTGCAACTACGGGCCCGACCCGCGGCACCTGCCGACGCTCACCGCGCACGGGCTGCGGCTGACCGGGCGCGACGAGGACGGGCAGGTCCGGGTCGCGGAGCTGCCGGGCCACCCGTTCTTCCTGGCCACGCTGTTCCAGCCGGAGCTGCACGGCGACGGGACCCGCCCGCACCCGATCGTCAAGGCGCTCGCGGCGGCCGCGGTCGCGCACGCCGCCGACCGCACCGGGCAGGAGGCCGTCGCCCTCACCGCGTGAGACGCCGCGGCGCAGGACCACCCCGCTGATCGGCTATGCTGTGCATGCACATCGAACGGGTGGTCCGCCGCCCTTCGTGGTGGGTGTAGCTCAGCTGGTAGAGCACCTGGTTGTGGTCCAGGTGGCCGCGGGTTCGAGTCCCGTCACTCACCCTGTTGGTCCCGTAGGGGCACGAGGTCTTCCTCGTGCCCCTACGGGCTTTTCGGGCCGGGGCGGGGCGGCGCGGCGCGGCAGGTCAGCTGCGCAGGAAGTCCTCGACCGCTGTGACGAAGGCCACGGGCGTCTCGTGCGGCGGGTAGTGGCCGGCGCCGGCCAGGGGGTGGACCCGGCAGTTCGGGTACGAGACCTGCCAGGTGGCGCGCATCACGTCGGGGGTGAGGGCGAGGTCGTGCTCCCCGACGAGGACCAGCACCGGGACGGTGTTGCCCTTGACCGCGGCGGACAGGTCCAGCGGCTGCCAGCTCTCCAGGTACGCGCCGAAGGCCTCGGGGCGGGAGACGGCGAGGGAGTGCGCGACCATGCGGTTCAGCCAGTGGCCGCTCGCGCGGTGGCCGGTGACGAGGTCGAGGATGATGCGCCGGTTCTCCGGGGCGGCCGCCGCGCCGTGGAAGAGGGCGTGGGTGGCGTCGTCCATCTCGTACGGGGCGGCCGGGACCGGATTGATGCCGATCAGCTTTTCGACGCGCTCGGGGGCGCGGACCAGGACCTGCTGGGCGGCCTTGCCGCCCATGGAGTGGCCGATGAGGGAGAAGGTGTCCCAGCCGAGCTCGTCTGCGAGGGCGAGGACGTCGTCGGCGATCTCGGGGAGGGTGTAGCGGCCCTCGACGTCCCGGCGGTCGCCGTAGCCGCGGTAGTCGAGGAAGGCGTACGAGAACCCCTGCGGGTCCAGGTAGTCCAGCACGGAGCCCCAGTTGGCGGAGGTCCCGAACCAGTCGTGCAGCACGATGGCGCGGACGGGTCCGGTGCCGATCCTGCGGTGGGCGATGGCCATGCGGTCTCCCTCGGTGACGGGTGGCGGAGTTGCGGTCCGGCGCCGGCCTCCGGCGGCACGGCGGTGCTGCCGGAAACCGACGCACTACGTCCTGCCCACCCCGCCCGCCCCCACACCGCCCGGACGTCACGCCACCGTGTACGCGGGGTCCCCGTCGTCCCCGTCCCCCTCTGGGTCAGGCCCGTTCCTGCCGGACCCGGCGATCCCGTACGCCCGGACCTCGGCCGGCAGCCGGTCCATGGCCGCCTCTTTCTCCGCCGGCGCCCGGTCGGGCAGTCCAGCCGCCGCCCGGCGCTCGTGCACCTGCCGCTTGGCTTCCTCCCAGCTGGTGCTCTTCATGCGTAACTCCCTGGTGCCGGGCCCGGGCTGAGGGCAGGACCTACCATCACACGGTGAAACCGATATCCCGCACGGTGCGGGTCAGCGTCAGCGGTGGGCGGGGCGCCGGGGCGGGCCACCCGTACCATCCCGCAGCGTACGAGGTCCTCGCACCCGGCGACATCGCCGACGTGCTCGCCGCGTGGCCGGGGGCGGCCGCCGGACCCGGTGGGTCCTTCGAGTGCATGTGCCTCGACCACTTCGGGCGGGTCACGCTGTACGAGGCGAGCGGGCAGGTCGTCCGCTCGCTCTCCCCGGCCCGCGCCGAACCCCTCGCGCGCCTGCTCGACTCCCACGTGCCGGACGGAATACCGGCCCGGCACCGCGACCGGTGGGTGCGGGCGGCGCCCGCGGGGCTGCGGGAGTACGCCGAGGCCCTGGCCCGCGGCGCAGCCCCGGACGGGCCGCGTCCCCCGGTACCGCTCGCCGCGGTGTTCGGATGGCTCGGGGCACGCCGGGAAGAGCCGGACGACGCGGCGTCGGTACTGGCCGAGGCGGCCCCGCTGCGGCTGCTCGCGGACGCCCCCACGGCGGACCTCGCCTGGGCGGTCCGGCAGACCGACCGCGCCGGACTCGAAGGGGCCGTACGGTTCTTCGCCGGCGAGCACTTCACGGCCCGCCACCCCAAGCGCCGCCGGGTCCCGGACACCGCGCGCAACCTGCTGCTGGCGCACGCCCGCAGCCACCGCCCCGGCGACCTGGCGGTCCTGGAGCGGCGGCTGCTGAGAGGGGCCGAGGACCGGGTCAGACGGTCCTGAGGGCGGGGTCCGAGAGGCTCGGGGTGCCCGTTTCCACGTGGCCGGCGAAGCGGCGCAGGAAGGTGGTGTCGAGGTCCGAGACGACCTTGACGTCGTACCAGCAGGACGAGGCGCGCAGGTCCACCGTGTGCGAGGCGGTGGCGCCGGCGGCGACGCGCAGGGTCTGGGCCGCGCCCCCGTAGGCGTTGGTCACCGTCAGGTTGACCGCGGCCGTACCGGAGTTGACCAGGGTCAGCAGCAGGTTGCCGGTGGCGGTGTCGTGGCGGGCCGTGACCTCGGGGCCGGCCTTCTTCGCCGGGCCGCGCCAGGTGCGCAGGAACCCGTTCGGGCCCCAGACCGTCAGGTCGATCCTGTTGCCGGTGGAGCTGCTGGTCGACCAGGTGTCCGAGAGGGTCTTGCCCGCCTCGACCGTGTAGGGCCACGGGCCGTCCGTACGGTTGCCCGAGGTGCTGTGGAAGTGGGCGCCCAGGGTCGGGCCGGAGGAGAAGGTCAGGGTGAACTTGCCCGTGGAGACGGTGGCCTTGCCGTCCACGTACGGGGCGTAGCCCAGCGCGCGGGTCGGCTTGGAGCCGGCCTCCTGCTTGGGCAGGGTGCCCGTCGCCGGCGGGACCGGGTGGTAGGAGGGGTGCGCGTTGTGGTCCGGGGGGAGGTAGCCGGCCGTGGAGGGCAGGGACGCGGGGGTGGCGTCGGCCCGGGTGAAGTCGAAGGCCGAGGTCAGGTCTCCGCAGACCGCGCGGCGCCACGGGGAGATGTTGGGCTCCTGCACCCCGAACCGCTTCTCCATGAAGCGGATCACCGAGGTGTGGTCGAAGGTCTCGGAGCAGACGTAGCCGCCCTTGCTCCACGGCGAGACCACGATCATCGGCACGCGGGGGCCGAGGCCGTAGGGGCCGGCCGTGTAGCCGCCGCCACCGGGGTAGAGGTCGCGCGTGACGTCCGCCGTGGACAGGCCCCAGGCCGAGGACGCCGGCGGGTACGGGGGCACGACGTGGTCGAAGAAGCCGTCGTTCTCGTCGTAGGTGATGAAGAACGCCGTCTTCGCCCACACCTGCGGGTTCGCGGTCAGCGCGTCGAGGACCTGCGAGATGTACCAGGCGCCGAAGTTGACCGGCCAGTTCGGGTGCTCGCTGAACGCCTCGGGCGCGGCGATCCAGGAGACCTGCGGCAGGGTGCCGTTCACGACGTCGGCGCGCAGGCGGTCGAAGTAGCCGTCGCCCGCCTTGGCGTTGGTGCCCGTACGGGCCTTCTCGTACAGCGGGTCGCCCGGCTGGGCATTGCGGTAGCTGTTGAAGTAGAGGAGCGAGTTGTCGCCGTAGTTGCCGCGGAAGGCGTCGCCGATCCAGCCCCAGGAGCCCGCCGCGTTCAGGCCGTCGCCGATGTCCTGGTAGATCTTCCAGGAGATCCCGGCGGCCTCCAGGCGCTCGGGGTAGGTCTTCCAGCCGTAGCCGGCCTCCTGGTTGCCGAGGACCGGGCCGCCGCCCGTGCCGTCGTTGCCGGTGTGGCCCGTCCACATGTAGTAGCGGTTGGGGTCGGTCGCGCCGATGAAGGAGCAGTGGTAGGCGTCGCAGACGGTGAAGGCGTCGGCGAGCGCGTAGTGGAACGGGATGTCGTTCCGCGTCATGTACGCCATCGTCGTGGCCGTCTTGGCCGGGACCCACTTGTCGTACTTGCCGTTGTTGTAAGCCTGGTGGCCGCCGGCCCAGTCGTGGTTCAGGCCCTCGACGAACTGCATCCCGAGGTCGCTCACCTGCGGGTTGAAGGGGAGGATGTCCTTCGTCCCGTTGGACTGGTAGAAGACGGACTTCCCGTTGTCCTGGAGCACCGGGCGCGGGTCGCCGAAGCCGCGCACGCCCTTCATCGTGCCGAAGTACTGGTCGAAGGACCGGTTCTCCTGCATCAGGACGACGATGTGCTCGACGTCCTGGATGGTGCCGGTGGTGACCTGTGCGGGGATGGCGGCCGCCCGCGCGATGCTCTCGTTCAGCATCGCGGCGGCGGCGCTGCCGCCGGCTATCTGCAGGAACCGGCGGCGGTTGAGTTCAGCCATGGATGACGACCTCTGCGGGTGAGGGGGGTGTCGAGGGGCGCCCCAAGGACAGCGGGTCCGGGGTACCGGCCGGGGATCAAACCGTGACGCCTCGCGGTACAGCGGGAGAACGCAAAGCCCTCCCGCACGCTCCGCGCATCTGCTGGAATGACCTCCCACACACTGTGCACGGGGGAACACGGGGGAACAGGGAGTTCATGACGGGAACCGGGTTCGGGCATGCCCTCGGG
Source organism: Streptomyces sp. NPDC046876 (assembly GCF_040645035.1). Taxonomy (NCBI): domain Bacteria; kingdom Bacillati; phylum Actinomycetota; class Actinomycetes; order Kitasatosporales; family Streptomycetaceae; genus Streptomyces; species Streptomyces sp. NPDC046876. The sequence goes on from NZ_JBEYXK010000074.1 coordinate 15,434, forward strand.
CCGTCCCGCGCACTTCCCGGCCTGCCGATCGCTCCGCTGGTGGAACGGTACGGGGAACTGCTGGCGGCGCAACAGGGCCTGGGATTGCGCCACTTGGGCGAGTTACTCGTCCCGCCGGGAGGGCGGCTGCGCGTGCTCGACGGGGTCTTCGCCGTCGAGGGGCGCGGGCGGCGGCATGTGGGCGCCGGGGTGCTGCGGGGGCTGGCGGGCGGGGCGGGCGCGTCCGGGGCCGGGTCGGCGGCCGGGGCATGGGCGGGCGGTGGCTCCGCCCGCGCGGTGCTGCTGGAGCGGCTGGCGGGCATCCAGGAGCGGGATCCCGCCGCGCTGCGGAGGATCCTGCTGTACCAGCTGGTGCAGCTGCTGCACGAACACCCCCGCGGGGACCGGCCGGAGGCCGCCGCCGCACTCGGCATCGATCCCGGCGAGGCGGCCGCCCTGGCGCAGGCCGCGGCCCGGCGGCCCCGGCTCGACGCCGGGCAGCGGGCCGCCGCGGAGCAGCTGGAGGACGTATGGCTGGCCGGGCGGGTCCGGGCCGCCGCGGCGTGCGCGGCCGTGCTGCCGCCGGCCGGCGGGGACCCGCTGCTCGCGGGGCGGCTGGCCGAGGTGGCGGAGCGGGTGCGGGCGGTGGACGCCCTGCTGGAGGAGGCCCGGCGCGCGGAGGAGCGCGGGGGCGGGGAGGAAAGGGAGCGGGCCGCAGCCCGGTACGCGGCCGCGGCCCGGCTGGCCTGGGACTGCCCGCGCGCAGTGCGCGGCCTGGTCCGCACCCACCGCCCGGTGTCCGCGGAACCCGGGGCCGCCGGGGCCGCCGGCCCGCTGGAGGCCGTCCTCACGGCGGACGGCGTCACCCTGCGGCGCCCCCGGGAGACGGGCCCCGGTCCGGGTCCGGGTCCTGACCCGGACGCATACACGGCGGGCTCCGACCCGCAAGGATCCTGGCGGGTGGTCAGACTCACCCGCGGCGAACCCGTCGCCGCACCGCTGACCCAGCTCCGGGGCGACCCTGCGACCGGCCCCGTCCGGGACCCCGCGGCCCCCCTCGGCCGCCAGGTCCGCTACGTGGCCCTGCCGGTCCCCCGGCCCGGCCCGCACCCGGACCGGGCCCCGGGCGGCGCGTGGTGGCCGCTGATCAGCCGGGTCCTGCTGGTGGCGCCCGAGGCGCAGTTGCCCGCCGTCGCCGACGGGTGCGCCCGCATCGGGGCCTCCTGGCTGCGCCCCGCCGGCGCCTCGGGCGTCGAGGTCACGCTGACCGGCCCCGACGGCCGGGAGGTCCCGCTCCCGCCCGTGAGCCCGGAGACGGGCCCGGCCGCCCCCGGGCCCGGCGCGGCCGGCGGTTCCGTGGCGGCCGGCTCCGGGCTCGCGCAGCCGCGGGAAGGGGTGGTGGTCCGGGGGCTCGCCGTCGGGGGCTACGTCCTGCGGGTGCGGTGTCGGTACGCGGCCGGCGCAGGGCGGGAGGTGTTGTCCGGCGGGGTGCGGCTCGCGGTGCGGGTGCATGCCTGGCCCGAGGCCGTGACCTCGCTGGACGCCCGGCCGCGGGACGGGGGCGGAAGCGGGGTGCGGCTCCGGTGGGCCGGGGGCGCCGGGGCCGAGGTGCGGTTCGTGCAGTGGCCCGGCGACGGCCCCGCCGAGGGGGCCGAGTTGGCCGCGGCCGACGTACCGCCGCCGCTGCCCTGGGTGGAAGCGGACGGGGTGGCCCATCCCCCGCCCGGCACGCTCACGGTCGTCCGGGCCGTGGCCCTGCTCGGCGAGCGCGCCCTCGCCGGCCCCGGCGCCGCGGTCGAGGCCCCCGAGCCCGTCACCCGGCTCGCCGCCCACCGGACCACCGCCGGCCGCGCCCGCATCAGCTTCGACTGGCCGGACCACGCCGGCCGGGTCATCGTCGCGGCCACCGCCGAGCCCTCCGGCGAGCGCACCGAACACCCCGTGGTGCGGGCGGTGTTCCTGCGCGAGGGGCTCGAGCTGCCCGTCGGCCCCGGCGCGGTGCGGATCACCGCGTACGCGGCCCCGCGCAGCGCGCACGCCACGGTCGCCGTCCCCGCCGGGGCCGAGGAGGTCCTGCTGCCCGCCGACATAGCCATCGCCTACCGCGTCCTGCCCGGCCCGCGGCGGATGCTGCGGCGCGGCCCCGCCGTCCTGCGCGTCACCCTGCTCGCGCCCGGCGGCGATCCGGGGGCCGGGCTGCCCGATTTCGTCCTGGTGGCGCGGGAAGGCGGCGACGGCGACCGGACGGCGCGCCCGCACCGGCCCGCCGACGGCGTCGAGCTGTGCCGGGTCGCGGGCAGCGAGTTGGCGGCCGCGGGCACCGTCGAACGCGAGATCGACCCCCGCCGGCCCCGCGGCGGCCCGTACGCCGTGCGCGGCTTCCTCCTCGGCGGCCGTGCCGCCTCCGTCCGGCTCGACGAGCCCTCCCTCACCTCCCTGGTGGTCCGCTGACATGACCTCCGTCGTCTGCCCCTACTGCTTCGACCGCTCGGCCGCCGCCCGGCTGCCGTACCGCTGCCAGATGTCCGCGACCGGCGTCCGCGGCGGCAAGCCGTGCACCCCCGAACTCGACGGCGTCTGGGCCGAGTTCATGGGCCCCAGCGTGCCGCCCGCACTGACCATGCGCGGCCCGGTCTTCGCCGCCCCGCGCGGCCTGGCCGGCCGGATCGGCGGCGGCGGCGCGTCGCGCGCGGACTGCCCGCACTGCGGGGTGTCCAGTCCGGTCCGGGTCTGCCTGCGCTGCCACAGCGACTTCCCCAGCGACTACTGCGACCAGGACACCCGCATCATCGCCCTGCTCGGGCCCAAGGCGTCCGGCAAGAGCACCTACGTGTCGGTGCTGATCAACGAGCTGCGCAACCGGGTGGGCCGGGCGTACGGCGCCTCCATCACCCCGATGGGCGGCGAGAGCCAGCGCCGCGACCGCGAGATGGCCGAGGACCTGTACGACCGGCTGCGGCTGCCGGAGGCGACCCGGCCGGCCGCGCTCGGCTTCAACGACCCGCTGCTGTACCGGCTGAGCCTGCCGCTGCGCCGCCGGCTGCGCGGGGACGGCAGCCGGCACACCGCCCTGGTGTTCTTCGACGCGGCCGGCGAGGACCTCGGCAGCAGCGAGGCCATGGACCGCTACACGCACTACCTGGCCGCCGCCGACGGCATCATCCTGCTGGTGGACCCGCTGCAGATGCGGGCCGTACGGGACCAGCTGCCGGTGGACGCCGGGCTGCCGCTGCCCACCGTGGAGACCCCGCCGCAGCAGATCGCGGCCGACCTGGCCGCGCAGCTGCGGGCCCGCGGACGGGGCAGCTCGCGGGGGCGGGTCACCACTCCGGTCGCGGTCGCCGTGACCAAGACGGACTCCCTGTTCTCCCTGGTCGGGCCGCACTCCCCGCTGCGCCGCAACGCCGGCCACGCGGGCGGCGCCGTGGACGACGACGACCGGCTGGCGGTGCACGAGGAGATGCGAGCGCTGCTCGACGGCTGGGACTCGGGGGCCCTCTTCCGGCAGCTGGAGCGCGACTTCGCGCAGCTGTCGCTGTTCGGGCTCTCGGCGCTCGGCTCGCCGCCGCCCGCGCACGCCCCGGCCGACGCCCCCAAGTCGGGGCCGCAGCCGCTGCGGGTGGAGGACCCGCTGCTGTGGCTGCTCGGACTCGGCGGACTGCTGCCGCGCAGCACCGCGGGCGCCGGCAGGCCGGGCCAGCTCGGCGGACCGGTCGGGCCCGTCGGGCCGGTCGGGCCGGTCGGACCCGCCGGACCGGGGTCGGCGGACGCGGCGTACGCACCGGGAGGAGAGGCGTGAACCTCGCGCAACTGCACTACACCTCCGCGCCGCCCGGCCCCGACGGGTCGGGCTTCCGGTTCACGGCCGTCAGCCCCGGTGTGCCGGTCTCGCTGCTGCGCGAGGCCGAGCTGCTGATCGGGTACGAGCCGCCCCGGGACGCGCCGCCGCGGCCGGACCCTGCGCAATTGGGCGCGTTCCCCGAGGCCCTGAGCCTGAGCGTGCTCTCCGACGGCAGCCGGCTGCTGGCCCGCGCGGTGTACACGGGCGCCGACTACAGCGGGCGGTGGGGCAACTTCCACGCCCACGCCGTCCACCTGCCCGGCGCGGAGGGGGCGGCGCAGGACGGGGACGGGGCGGCGCAGGACGGGGACGGGCCGGGCCGGCCCGCGGCCGTGGGACGGCTGCCGATCACCGCCTGGGGCTCGCCGCAGTGGGCCGCCGAGAGCCCGCCGCCCGGGACGCCGCTGCCGCCGCTGGCCTCCGTACCGGCGCCGGGACCCGTCGACCGGGCGGCGCTGGCGGAGTTCGTGGCCGCGCGGGGGCCGTGGCTGGCGGGGTTCTTCGCCGATGTGCGGCGGCTCGGCGAGGACGCCGCGGCCCCGCAGATCGTGCTCGTGGAGTCCGACAGCGGGGCGGTGGCCCGCTGGATCCTGCTGGCGTGCAGTGTGCTGCCGCACCGGCGGGGCCAGTGGCTCACCTTCACCACGTACACCCGGCGCCCCCAGCTGGCCCGGCAGCAGATCGTCGGCGTGGTGCCGGAGGACGGGCTCGCCCTGGCCGGGCAGGAGCACCGCTACCGGGTGTACGACGCCGCCCGGGCCGCGGCCCCCGCTCCGGCCGCGGACGCCTGGGCGCGCACGGCCGCGCTGGTCTGGCTGGCGCAGCGGGAGGAGTTGTTCGCGGAGGTCCGCCGGCTGTCCGCCGCGGCGTACGAGGCCGGGCCGCTGGCCGCGCTCGCGCTCGCCGCCGGCGTCGGCCTGGACTCGGCGGGCCGGACCGCGGCCGCCGACTGGGCCGCCGGGCATCCGGACTCGCTGGACGGCGTACGACTGCACGCGCTGGCCGCGGCGCTGGGCGGCCCGGCCGCGGACCGGGGGCCGCAGGAGGCCGCCGCGTGCGCGCGGCTGCTGGCGGCGCTGGCCGGGCGGGTCCCCGCGGCGGTGAGCGAGCCGCTGGCCGCGCTGGCCCTGGCCTGGGCGGTACGGCACGGCGGCACCGCCCCGCCGGCCGGGCTGCTGGGCGAGGCGGCCCGGCTCCGGCTCGCCGCGGAACTCGGCCCGGAGCTACGGGCGGCGCTCACCGACCCGGGGCGGGACCCGGCGGAGCGGGTCGGCCTCCTGCAGGTCGCCGCGGAGCTGGGAGTGGCCACCACGGACCTCCTGCCGGACCTGGCCCGCCACCTGGCCGCGGCCCTGCTCGCCGACCCGGAGGCGGCGTACACGGGCGCGGTCCGCGAGGCCCTGGCTGCAGCCCCGGAACAACCGGTGCCCGGGCAGCAGGCCGGCCGGGCGGGGCCGTGGGACCAGGCGGGACCGGCGCGGGACGCGGGGCCGTGGGAGCAAGCGGTACGCACGCGGCCGGCGAACCAGGCGGAGCCGACGGAGCAGCTCTGGTATCAGGCGGGATCGGCGGGGCAGCCGAGCCAGGCCGGGCCACGGGACCAGGCGGCGCAGGCCGCACAGGCCGGCTTGGTCGGCCGGGTCGGGCCGCAGGCGGAGTCGGCGGGGGCATGGGGCCGGGCCGGGCCGACTGAGTCGGCGGCGGCAGGGGCGCAGGCAGGGCCGGCAGGGCTGCGGGAGTTGGTGTTCGAGCGGTTGGACCGGCTCGCTGTCGGGGATCCGGCGGCCGCGGCCCGGGTGTTCGCCCTCACCCGGTTGCGGCCGGGCGGGGCCGCGGTGCTGCCGCATCTGCGGATGTGCGCGCAGCCGCCGGCGTCCGGCGGGGACCGGGTGCGGGCGCTGACCGGGCTCGTCGCCGTGGCCGGCGTACCGCTGGAGGCGGATCCGCTGGTGCTGCGGACCGCGATGCGGCTCGTGTGGGGCGGGGAGCCGCCGGCCGCGGCCGAAGCCTGGCTGGTGCTCAGTACGACGGGACCCGCGCCGCACCGCGAGGCCGGCACCTGGGAGCTGCTCGTACGGGCGGCGGTGGACTCCCCCGCCGACGACCGGGCCGCGGAGGACCTGGCCCCCGAGCTGCTGCGGCACTTCGCTGCCGAACTGCCCGCCGGGCTGCGGCCGTCGCTGCTGATGCTGGAGCTGGCCGGGAACCTGCGGGCGGGCGTGGCGGGCCCGGGCTGGGTCCGCCAGGCCCTGGACCTGGCGACGCTGGACCCGGTGCCCGCCGCCCGGGAGCACGCCTTCGCGGCGGTGGGGGCGCGGCTGCTGGCGCAGGAGCGGCCGGAGAGCGAGCTGCGGGCGCTGATCGAGAGCAACGACGCCGCGCTGCTGGCCGCGTACCGGCGGGCGGCGCGGGAGCCTCGGGTCGTGGACCGGCTCCGGTTCAACGCCCGTTACACCGCCGAGTGCTTCGCCACCTGGTCCCAGCAGCCGCAGGCGGGCCCGGTCTGGCAGGAGGCTCGCGCGGACCTGCTGGACGGGGTGCTGCGGCCGGTCGTACGGGGCCTGCCGCCGGCCGATCTCACGGCGGTGGAAGAGGCCCTGGACCGGCTCGGCGGCCGCTGGGCGCAGGAGTTCCGCGCCTGGCAGCGGCCCCAGGGCGCGTTCGGCCGCCTCCGCGACCGCTTCGCCGCGCCCCGCCGCGCCAAGCCGGCCGCGCCCGCGCCCCCGCCGCCGCCGCGCAGCAGCCCCGCCGGCCCCCTGACGGCGCCCGAGGCCCCGGCGGCGCCCCCCGGTACCGGAAGCCCCGGTACCGGAACCCCCGGCTTCGAGGGCGGCGGCGCCGACGGGCGGGAGGGGTGGCCGAGGTGAGCGCCGACTACCGGACCGTGCTCCTGGTGCTGGCGGGCTTCACCGCGGCCGTCGGGGTCGCGGTGTGCCTGGCGTACGGGCTGTGGCGGTTCCTGGGGCTCGCCCTGCAGGCGTCCGCCACCGGGTTCGGGCCGCGGACCCCGGGGACCCCGGATCCGCTGATCGCCCCCTCCCCTCCCGGCGGTGAGCCCGCCCGGCCCGCCTACTGGGCCCGGCAGATGTGGGTGGACGCCCTGGCCGCGGCGGAGGCGGCCGCGCTGACCGTGTGGGACCAGCTCCTGCGGCACTGGCTCGGCGAGCTGGTGCGCGGCCGCCTGCTGCGCGGGCGCAGCGGTTTCACCGGGGAGGAGGCCGACCACGTCATCAGCCGCCTGGTGCTGCGGCTGATCGCCCCGGGGACGGCGGTGGCCGCGGTGCTGTCGGCGCTGCTTTCCTCCGCGCTGCTGCTCGGCGTCGCGGTCGCGTTCGCCGCACAGCTGGCGCTGGTGTTCCTCGTCGCGCTGGCCGGGCTGCTCGGCGGGCGGGCCGCGGACCTGCTGTGGAAGGGGGTGCGGGGCATCCGGATGAAGTGCCCGTACCCCGGCTGCTACCGGCCGTTCCCGCTGGCGGTGCACGTCTGCCCGGGCTGCGGCGCCGGCCACCGCGAGCTGCGGCCCGGCCGGTACGGCGCGCTGCGGCACGTCTGCCGCTGCGGGCGGGCCCTGCCGACCACGGCCCTGGCCGGGCGGCGCAAGCTGGCCGCCCTGTGCCCGCACTGCGGCCAGGGGCTGCCGGCGGCCGTGGGCACCACGCGGGTGGTGCACCTGCCGCTGATCGGCGGCACCTCCGCCGGCAAGACGATGCTGCTGGCGGCCCTGCTCGACGGCCTGGCGGCCTGGTCGCGCGAGTCGGCGCTCACCGTGGAGTTCGCCTCGGCCGCCGACCACCGCGACGCCACCACGCTGGGCCGCCAGGTGGATACCGCCGGCTGGGCGCTGAAGACGCAGGGCGGGCAGCCCCGGGCGCTGATGCTGCTGGTGGGGCGGGGCCGCGGGAGGCTGCGCAGGCAGCGGCTGCTGTACCTGTACGACCCGATGGGCGAGTCCCTGCGCGACGCGGACACCACCCGCCGCCAGGAGTACCTGGCGCATGCGGACGGGGTCCTGCTCGTCGCCGACGTGCTGGCCTCGCCCGTGGTCCGCCGTGCCCTGCGCGACGGCGACGGCCGGCTGGCGGTCGCCGCCCGGCCCGCCGACCTCGGGCCGGTGGAGACGTACGCCGGCTTCACCGGGGAGCTGCAGGGCCTGGGCGGCCGGCGCCGGCGGCTGGGGGTGGCGGCCGTGGTGACCAAGCGGGACGTACTGGACCGGTTGGACTCGCTGCCGCGGCCCGGCGACCGGCCGGTCGACGCCTGGCTGGCCGACATCGGCCTCGGGGAGCTGGTGCGCTCCCTCGGCCACGACTTCGCGGAGGCCCGCTACTGGGCGGTCAGCGCGCGGGCCGCGACGGGCGCGGGCGCGCTGGAGTCCGAGCAGCGGCGGGCGGCGGAGCCGGTGCTGTGGCTGCTGTCGCGGACGGGGCTGCGGGTCGGCCCGCGGGCCGCGGGGCCGGGCGGGCAGCGCCTGCCGCGGCTGCCCCGCCCGCGCGGACCCCGGAGCGCCGCAGGGGCGGTCGGGACGGACGGGTCGGGCGGCCAGGACGGCCGTCCGGGCGGTCCGGGCGGTGCTGCGGGCGGTCGTACGGCACCGGATCGATCAAGCCTGTGACGGGGGGCGGCCCCCATGGCTAGGGTCTTCGGAAGGAGCAACACCCCATGGTGACACCGCAGATCGTGCGCGGCCGGCGGCTGATGCTGGGCCTGCTCGTGACGGCGGTCGTGATGACGGCGGCCGCCGCGCTGGCGGCGCTGGTGCGGTACGTGCCGCAGTGGCTCGGGAGTTGAAGGAGAACGGCAGTGAGTGACATCCCCGGCGGGCCGATGGCGAACCGTCCGGTCCACTTCATCTGGCTGCTCGACTGCTCGTACTCGATGCAGGGCGAGAAGATCGGCCAGCTCAACTATGCGATCAGAGAGGCCGTCCCGGAGATGCGCTCGGTGGCGCAGGACAATCCGGCGGCCCAGCTGCTCCTGCGCACCCTCACCTTCTCCACGACGGCGCGCTGGCACCACCAGGACCCGGTGCCGGTGGAGAACTTCACCTGGCAGGACGTCCAGGTGGACGGCACGACCAACCTGGGCGAGGCCCTGGCCCTCGTGGCGCGGGAGCTGGACACCCCGCCGATGCCGCAGCGCGCGCTGAAGCCGGTGCTGGCGCTGGTGTCCGACGGGGTCCCGACGGACGACTGGAAGGCGGGGCTGCGGGCGGTCGACGCGACCCCGTGGGGGCGCAAGGCGGTCCGGGTGGCGATCGCGATCGGGGCGGACGCCGACCGCACCGTCCTGCAGGAGTTCCTCGGCAATCCGGAGCTCCAGCCGCTCGACGCCAACAGCCCCAAGCAGCTCGCGGCGGCGATCCGCTGGGCGTCGACGGCGGCGGTCAAGGCGGCCTCCCAGCCGGTGGCGGGGAGCGGTGACCCACTGGCCAAGCAGCCGCCGTACGCGCCGCCGGTGCTGGACGACGACGATGACGACGTGTGGTGAGCGGCCCCGTGTCACCGGAACCACCTGAGCCACCCGGGCCGCCCGGGCCGCCCGGGCCACCCGAACCCCCGGTACCGCAAGAGCCCCCGGTCCCGCCGGAGTGGGAGACGTTCCGGGAGAGCATCCAGGGGGTGAACAAGACCCGCAACCAGGACTACTGCGAGGTGGTGGGGCGCGGCACGGCAGAGGAGCCGCTGATCATGGCGGTCGCCGACGGCCACGGCTCGGCCGTGCACGCCCGCAGCCACCTGGGCTCCCGGTACGCGGTGGACCTCTTCGTCGACGAGGCCCGCCGGTTCGGGCAGCTCGCCCAGCCGCGCGGGGACGGGCGGCCGCCGAGCCTGGCCTGGCTGATGCACTACGCCGAGCACGCCTTCCCCCGCCAACTGGTCAGCTCCTGGCGGGAGAAGGTGCTGCGCCACTGGGCGCGCACCAGCTCCCACGAGGAGCCGCATACCTCGGAGAACGACAAGCTCCTGCTGTACGGGAGCACGCTCGTCGGCGCCGTGCTCACCCCCCGGCTGTTCGCGGCCTGGCAGCTCGGCGACGGCGAGCTGACGGTGATCACCGACACCGGCACGGTGACCGCGCCCCTCGCACCCGCCGAGGCGGACCTGGGCGACGAGACCGAATCGCTGTGCACCCCCGAGGCCTGGCTGCGCGTACGGACGCACTGGGCGCCGGTGACGGCGCCCTCCCGGGCGCCCCGCCTGGTCGCCCTCTCCACGGACGGGCTGTCCAAGAGCTTCGCCTCGGACCGCGGGTTCCTGCAGTTCATGGCCGGGATGGACGCCCGGCTGACGGGGGACGGCGCGGACACGGTCCGGGCCGTCCTGCCGGAATGGCTGGCCAAGGCCTCGCAGCACTCGGGCGACGACACGACGCTGGCGGCCGCCTGGAACACGGCAGCGGCAACGGCGGCAACGGCCGCGAAGACATGACACCGACAGACCCGTACGGGAGTGGACGATGAGCGGCATGCTCGACAGCGGTACCCGGCTGACCACCGACGGCGGCCTTGCCGTCGAGGTCTTCGACCTGCTCGGCGCGGGCGGCCAGGGCGAGGTCTACCGGGTGCGGACCCCGGCCGGGGACCAGGCCCTGAAGTGGTACTACCCGGCCTGTGCGACGCCCGCACAGGAGGACATCGTGCGCCAGCTGGTGGGCCGCGGCTTCGACGACGACCGCTTCCTGTGGCCCCTGGACTTCGTGGCCGACGCCCGCGGCGGCTTCGGCTACCTGATGGACATCCGGCCGGACCGGTTCAAGGGCCTGCCGCTGCTGTTCCGCCGCCAGCTGCGCACCTCGCAGCGGGCCCTGCTCAAGGCCTGCCTGTACACGGTGGAGGCGTACCAGGCGCTGCACTCGCGGGGGATCGCGTACCGCGACATCTCCTGGGGCAACATCTTCTTCGACCCGGCCACCGGCGACGTACTGGTCTGCGACAACGACAACGCCGTGGTGGAGGGCGACAGCTCCGGCATCTCGGGGACCATGGAGTTCATGGCGCCCGAGCTGGTGCGCGGCGACCCCGGGGTCTCCCCCGGTACGCAGAGCGACCTGCACTCCCTGTCGGTGCTGCTGTTCATGCTGCTGATGAACCACCACCCGCTCAAGGGGAGGCGGGAGCTCGCCATCCACTGTCTGGACGAGGCCGCCGAGCGCAAGCTGTACGGGAAGCAGCCGCTGTTCGTCTTCGACCCGCAGGACCGCTCCAACGAGCCCGACCCGGCCGAGCAGCCGACCGTACTGGCCACGTGGGCGGCGGCGCCGGACTCCCTGCGGGCCCTGTTCACGCGGAACTTCACGACCGGCCTGCACCATCCGGCGGCCCGGGTGCGCGAGTCGGAGTGGCGGGACACCCTGCGGGCGGTGCTGGACGCGGTCGTGGAGTGCGCGCACTGCGGCCGGCAGAACATGACCGAGCCGCGGGCCGCCGTCCCCGGCACCTGCTGGGGCTGCGGCAGCACGCTGGTGCTCCCGCCGCGGCTGGTACTGACCACACCGCCGCCGCGTACCGAGCACCACATCCTGCTGCACCGGTCCTCGCGGGTACAGGCGCACCACCTGGCGCCGGAGCCGGCCCGGCACGACTACGGCGACGGGACGCTGGTCGCGCAGCTCGAGGAGCACCCGCAGAAGCCGGGCCGGTTCGGGCTGGCCAACCGCTCGGCCGCCGCCTGGACGGGGACCCGGGCGGACGGCACCACCCAGCGGATCGACCCGGGCCAGACGGTCCCGCTGCGCTCGGGCCTGGAGCTGGACTTCGGCGGCGCCCGGGCGGTCGTACGGGCGAAGTAGCCGGGCGGCGGGTTTCAGCGGACTGACCGGCTCGTCAGCCGGTCAGCATGCGGCCGAGCTCCTGGGCCAGGGTCAGCCCGGTGGTGCCGGCGCCCAGGCCCAGGGTGATCGTCTGCAACGACCGCTGGATCAGCCCCGGTTCCGCCGCGCGCCGCTCCTGCGCGGCCCGGTCCAGTTCGCCGCGCAGCACCTCCGCCGCATGGATCTGGGTGGGGGTGGCGGTGTCCTGTTCGCGGAGCCACCCCACGAGCCGGGTGGCCAGCTGCAGGGTCTGGGCGGCGGTGTCCTGCTGCCCGATGTTGATGACGTTGTTCTCGCCGATGTTGGTGGGGCCGTTGATGCTGCCGTTGAAGTTGTAGGTGCCGCTCATCTGCTCCTCCTCATGGGGTCAGGGCTTGGCCGCGCCCGGACCGGGCTGCGCCGCCCCCGCACCGGGCCGGCCCGCACCGGGCCCGGCGCCGTGCTGGTTGATGACGCCGTTGGGGCCGATGTTGGTGGGGCCGTTGACGTTCTGGAAGTTGTAGGTGTGGGTGTTGATGACCTGCTGCGCCGCGTCGAAGGAGCTGGTGTCGACGTTGTGGTCCTTCAGGAACCGCTCGGTCGCTATCAGCACGCCCTGCTGGAGCCGCTGCAGGAAGTCCTGCGCATCGGTGCGCTCGCTGTAGCCCGACTGCTTCCAGTCGGCGACCCGCTCGCGGATGCTGTCGACGGCCCCGTAGTCGTACAGCAGGTGCCTCTTGTCGATCTCGCGGCGCAGCTTCTCCAGGGCGCGGGCGCGGCGCCCGCGTTCCCAGGCCCGGCGCGAGAGCCGCGAGGCGGCGCCGAGCAGCAGGGGCAGCGCATGGGCCGTCGCGTGGGAGAACAGGTCCCACCAGCGCCCGAACCCGTCGATCCGCAGCTCGGTCACGGCGTCGAACCGGGGCTCGAGCGGCGGGATGCCGTACGCGGCCACCTCCCAGGTGAGGCTGGGGTACTGGAGCCGGGCCCGCAGGTGCATGGAGACGATGGCCCGGCCGCCCTCACCGGCCCGCTCGAGGCTGAGGTAGGTCCGCATGCCCGCGCCGGGCTGGACCAGGCCCGCCTGCACGAGCTGCTTGGGGATCTGGGTACGGGGCATGTGCAGCCGGTCGGGCATGAGGTCGGGGCCCACGTACGGGACGTGGTTGCCGATCACGTACAGCCGGTTGCGGACGCGCAGGCCCTTCAGGCCGGCGATGTTCTCCATCTCGCGGGCGACGAAACCGTGCAGGTCGACCACGTCGAAGGGCTTGACGGTCAGTTTGCCTCCGCCGGACGGGTCGTCGGCGGGCCGGCTGATGTCGATGGGCTGCCAGACCATCTCCCGCAGCTCCCAGCCGCTGCCGACGAAGGGGTTGGTGCGCTCGGCGTTCGCCGTGTACGGGATGACGTTGGTCTTCTTCTGGGCGATCAGCCGCTGCTCCGCCTGCGGCTCCACCGGGGGCGCGAGGTCGGCGGGGCGCTCGGCGCCGTGCTCGACGGCGAGGGCGGCGGCGCGGGCCTGGCCGTGGGCCCGGTAGACCAGCCACCAGGCGCTGAGGTACGCGAGGACGAGGGCCGCGGCGGCCGTCTCGGCGAGCTCCGGCAGGTCCTGGAGCAGCGCGTAGAGCAGGGTCGGCACCGCGGCCCAGACGCCTACGGCGCAGATGCCGGCCAGGCGGCGGTCCCGCACGTCGATCCGGCGGACCGCGGAGCGGGCGTGGCGGGCCAGTGCGACCAGGTCGATGCCGAGGGTGAGGCCCATGGCGTTGAGCCGGTCCGCGGTGAGCTCGACGTCCACGTCGCGGGCGAAGTCCTCGTAGAGGTGGGTGCCGGCGCACAGGCGGCGGGTGACGGCATCGGTGCGGTATTGCGCCAGCTGCGGTAACCGGCGCTGTGGTGGCGGCATGGCCCCTCCCCCTGTGGTCTGCCCCACACCCTACGGAAACCTCCCCTGCCTGTCCGGCCGTTACCCCCGATCCCGGCCCCACCGCCGCCTGGACATTTCCAGCCCCGCCGGCACCTGGGCTTTTCCAGCCCCGCCGGCGTTTGGCGCCCCTCGGCTTCGATGGTGGCGGCTGGGTTGCCGGGACTCCGCCCCAGACCCCGCGCCTCAAATGCCGGCGGGGGTGAAGTGGCCCACCCTGCTTCGAAAGCGGGGGTGCCAGCCCTCGGAGAGCGGGACTGTGTCGTCGCCTCCGGCGGCCTGGTCGAGGCGGCCTGGTACTCAGGCGGGATGGGCCGTCGGGGGTGGTCGATTGAGCATGCGTACTCAGGTTCGGGCAGGGCCGGCTTGCCAGGGTGGGGGCATGTTCCTTCAGTCGTCGTCCGATTCACCGCGCGGGCCCGCGCCCCGCGCCGGGATAACCGCCGTCGGCAGCGTGCTGCCGGAAGAGGCCGTCTCCTCGGAGGCGCTGCAGCAGGAGGTGTCCCGGCGCAGCGGACTCGCGCTGCCCCCGCGGCTCCTGGCCCAGGCCACCGGCATCCGCTCCCGCCGTGTCGCCCCCGACGGCGTCTACGCGTCCACCCTCGCCGCCGCCGCGGCCCGCCGGGCCCTCGCGGCCGCCGGGCTCACCGCCCCGGACGTCGACCTGCTGCTGTTCGCGTCCGCGTCGCGCGACATGGTCGAGCCGGCCACCGCCCACATCGTGCAGGCCGAGCTCGGTACGCGGGCCCACGCCCTCGACGTCACCAACGCCTGCAACAGCTTCGTCAACGGCATCGACCTCGCCCGGGCGATGATCCTGGCCGGGCGAGCCCGGCGGGCCCTGGTCGTCACCGGGGAGACCCCCAGCCGGGCCGTGCAGTACGAGCCGGCCGGCCCGGCCGAGCTGCGCAGCGGCTTCGCCGGGTACACCTTCGGCGACGCCGGCGCGGCGGTGGTGGTGGAGGCGGTGGAGCGCGGCGGCATCCTGGACGTGGACACCGAGACGCACTCCGAACACTGGGAGGTCGGCGGGATCCCGGGCGGCGGCTCGCGCCACCCGCGCGGGGACGCGTACACCTACTTCCGCGGTGACGGACACGAACTGCGCGGCGTGTTCGAGAAGATGGGCACCGCCGTCATCGACCGGACCCTGCACCGCACCGGCCTGGACTGGGACGGCTTCGCCCGGGTGCTGGTGCACCAGGTGACGGTGCCGTACCTGGAGCGGTTCGCGGAGCTGACGGGGGTGCCGGCCGGGAAGCTCGTGGTCACCGTGCCCGAGCTCGGCAATGTCGCCAGTGCGAGCATCGGCGTGCAGCTCGACCGGGTCTTCGAGGAACTCGACTCCGGTGACCGGGTGTTGTGCGTGGGGCTCGGCGGCGGGATCAGCGTCATGACGATGGTCTGGGAGAAGTCGTGAGCGGGTCCGGGCCGGCCCCGGGCGCGGGGCGTGCGCTGTGGGTGGTGGTGCCCGCCCACCAGGAGGAGGCCCGGCTGTCGCAGACGCTGCGGGCGCTCGCCGCGCAGCGGGACCGGGACTTCACGCTGCTGGTCGTCGACAACGCCTCCACCGACGGAACCGCCCGCACGGCACGGGAGTTCGCGGCGTCGGCGCCGTTCCCCGTGCACGTCGTCGAGGAGCCGGAGAAGGGCGTCGGCTCCGCCGTGGACACCGGCTTCCGGTACGCCATCGGCCGCGGCGCCGCCCTGCTCGCCCGGACCGACGCCGACTGCCTGCCCCGGCCCGGCTGGACGGGCGCGGCCCGCGCGGCGCTCACGGCCCGCCCCGGGCTGGTGTGCGGGCGGGTCACCGCCCGGCGCGACGAGCACGGGCTGCTCGGGCGGGCCGGCTTCGCCGTGCTCGTCGCCCTCGCCGCCCTGTTCGGGCGGCTGCGGCCGCAGCACGCCCGCCGCCACGGCTTCCGCGCCCCGTACCGCATGCACGCGGGGAACAACATGGCGATCACCGCCGAGCTGTACCTGGCCGTCGGCGGCATGCCGCGGCGGCCCTCGCCCACCGACCGGCTCTTCCTCAACGCCGTACGCCGCCACACCGACCGGATCAGCCGCTGCCGGGGCATGGTCGTGGAGAACTCCACCCGCCGGCTGCGCGCGTACGGGATCGCCGGCACCGCCCGCTGGTACCTCGACCGGGGCAGCGGCCGCCACGGAACGGACCCCCGCTGATGCTCGACCGACTCGACCACGCCCTGCGCACCGTCCGCCCCGAGCGGCCCGCCGTACTGACCTCGGGCCGCAGCGGCGCACCGCGGGTGCGGGTGCGCCGCGGCGAACTCGCCGACCTCGCCGACGCGTTCGCTGCTGCCCTGCACGCGCGGGGGCTGCGGCCCGGCGACACCGTCGGCGTCGCCGTACGGCCCGGGCCGCGGGCCCTGGCCGTGCTGCTCGCCCTGTGGCGGCTCGGGCTGCGCGGGGCCGTCCTCGATCCCGGCGCCGGGCCCGACGTGCTGCGCGCCCGGCTGGCGCTGGCCCGGCCCTCGCTGGTGCTGGCCGACGCGGCCGCCCAGGCGGTCGCGGGGTGGGCCCGGCCGCTGGCCCGCCGGGCCCGGCTCGAACTGCCCGACCTGGCCGGGCTGGGCGCCCCGGTGGCCACCGTCGGGCCGCGGCTGCCGGGGTGCGCGCCCGCGCTGGACCTCGGGGCGCGGCGGGCCGGCGTACCCGGGCCGGGGACGGGGCCGGACCCCGACCCCGATGCCGATGCGGTGATCGTGTTCACCTCGGGGACCACGTCGAAGCCGCGGGCGGTGGTGCACACCCGGGCGAGCCTGGCCGCCGGGATGGACACGGTGCGGGCGCTGTTCACGGGTGGCGGGGCGCCGGCAGCCGCGGCTACGGCGCCGGTGCTCGGCGGGACCTTCTTCGTGCTGGTGCCCGCCCTCACGCGCGGCGCCCCGGTCGCCCTGCCGGCCCGCTCCCCGGGCGTCCTGGCCCGGCAGCTGGACCGGCTGCGGCCCGCGGACACCTACCTGACCCCGCCGCAGCTGCGGGACGCGCTGGGCGCCGGCGCCCGCTTCCACGGGCGGGTGTGGACCGGCTCGGCGCCGGCCTCCGCGGAGCTGCTGGGCCGCGTACGGGAGGCGGGCGCCGGGCAGGCGTGGGGCGTGTACGCGCTGACCGAGCTGTTCCCGGCGGCGGCCGTCGAGGCTGCCGAGAAGGCCGCGTACGACGACGGGGGCCACGACGGGGGCCGCGGCGGCGACCTCGTCGGGGCCCCGCTGCCAGGCGTGACCGCTAAAGCGGACGGGGACGGGCAGCTGCTGCTGGCGGGGCCGGCGGCGCGGCACCGCTACCTGGGCGAGGAGCCCGACCCTTGGGTGCGCACGGGAGACCGCGCCCGGCTGGACGGCCGCGGCCGCATCGTGCTGGAGGGAAGAACGAAGGACATGGTGCTGCGCCGGGCGGAGAACATCTACCCGGGCCTGTACGAGCCCGCGCTGCACGTGCCGGGCGTGGAACTGGCCGTGCTGGTCGGCGTCCCGGCGGACGGGAGCGCCGGCGGGGCGTGCGGGACCCCGGGCGACGAACGCCTCGTGGCCGTGGTCCAGCCGCGCCGCGGGGCGGCAGTGGCGCAGCTGCGTGCCGCCCTGGCCGGGCCCCTGCGGCGGATGGGGTCGGCGCGGCCCGACGCCGTCCTGTTCGCGGAGGTCCCGCTGGCGGGGCGCTCGCGCAAACCGGACCGGGCGGCGGCGTCGGCCCTGGCGGCCGCGCGGCTGCGGGCCCGGCGATGAGGGCGGCCGGGCCCGGGGCGGCCGCGGCGCGGCGTCGCGATCGGCGGGTGTACCTGCGCAGCCACCCGGTGCTGTTCGCGCTGCTCGCCGCCACGCGCGGGCGCGGGGTGCGCCGGCTCGGGCGGACGGTGCTGGTCCACGACGCGGGCGCCTACCGCGAGGCGCTGACCCGCCTGCCGCTGGACCGTACGGCGGCCGGCACCACCGGCGGCGCGGCGCGCGAGGCCCTGGCCGGGGCGGGCGCCCCGGGCGGCGGGGTCCTGTTCGACCAGGAGGGCAGCGGCCACCGGGCCGACCGGCGCGGCCTCGCCGGGGGGCTGGGCGCGGCCGGGGTGGAGGAACTGCGGACGCTGTGGCGGCCGTTGCTGGAGCGCCGGCTGGCTCCGCTGGCCCACGGCGGCGAGGTGGACCTCGCGGCCCTGGCCCGGGAGCTGTCCGGGACGGTGGTCTGCGCCCTGCTGGACTCCCCCGCCGACCCGGCGGAGGTGGCCCGCGCCTGCGCCGAGGCCGCCTCGGCCTCGATCCGCTCCCACCTCCCGGGCCCGCCCCGCCCGGGCGCCGCCGCCAGGGCCGCCGAAACGGCCCGCACGCTGCGGGCGCTGCTGTCCCCCACCGGGGTCGGGGCGCCCGACGCCTGCCCGGTCGCGGGCCGGAGCGGCGGCGCGGCTGCGCGGGCGGCCGAGGGGCAGGGGTGGGACGGTGCTCTGGCCGCCATGGTGGCGGTGGCTGCCGTCAACACCAGCGTGGCCGCGGTGCCGCGCGCCGCGGCGTGGTGTGCCGACGCCGGGTGGTGGGGGCAGGCCGCGGACCCTCGGGTGCTGCCGCGGCTGGTCGACGAGTTGCTGCGGGTCACCGCGGCCTCGCCGGTGCTGCCGCGGGTGGCCGCCGCCGACGGGCGGGTCGGTGGCTGCCCGGTTCGGGCCGGCGACCGGCTGCTGCTCGTCGCCCGGCATGCCGCCGGGGCGCACCGGCGGGACCCCGACGCGCTCGACCCGGCCGTGGCCGCCGACGCCCGGCTGGTCTTCGGCGCCGGCCCCCACGCGTGTCCCGGTGCGCGACTCGCCCGGGCCCAGCTGGCCGACGTACTGGCGGCGCTGGCCCCGTACCGGCCGCGGGTGGTCCGCGCCCGGGTGGACCGGCGGGCGGCGCTGCCCGGCTGGCGGGTCCTGACCGTACGGGCGGCGTCATGACGCGGATCGCGGTGACGGGAGCCGCCGGATTCTGCGGCGGGCACGTGGCGCGGGCCGCGGCGGCGGCCGGCGCGGACGTGGTGTGCGTGGGGCGCCGGCCCGGGCCCGTCGGGGAGCACCGGCACTGGGACGCCGCCCGCGCGCTGCCGGACCTCGCCGGGGCGGACCTGGTGGTGCACTGCGCGGCGGCGGTCGGCGATCCGGCGCCCGGTTCGCCGGGCGAGGCCGAGATGTACGCGGTCAATGTGGCGGGCACCGAGCGGCTGTTGGAGGCCGCCGCGGGCCGGCCGGTGGTGTGGGTGAGCAGTGCGAGCGTGTACGACCCGCGGCGGGACCGCAGCCTGGTCCGCGAGGACCATCCGCGGGCCGGCCACCTGAACGCGTACGGCCGTACCAAGGCGGCGGGCGAGGCCCTCGCCCTGGCCGCCGGGGCGGTGGTGCTGCGGCCGCGGGCCGTGTACGGGCCGGGCGACACCACGCTGCTGCCGCGGATCCTGTCCCGGGTGCGGGCCGGGACGCTGTTCCTGCCGGGCCCGGACGTGCCGCTGAGCCTGACGGCGGTGGAGAACCTGGCCGGGGCCGCGCTCGCCGCGGCCGGGTGGGAGCCGGGGGCGTACAACGTGGCCGACGCGGAGCCGTACGGGCGGGACGCGGCCGTACGGTGGGTGCTGCGGGCCCATGGCGTCCGGGCCCGGATCCGCCACCTCCCGCTCGGGGCGGCCCGGATGGCGGCCCGTGCGGCGGAGCTGCTGTCCGGGGGCGGCGAGCCGGTCCTGAGCCGCTATGCGGTGGACCAGCTGGCGCACCCGGTGGTCCTGGACCTCACCCGGTCCCGCTCCCAGGGCTGGACCCCGCACCGCACCCTGCCGGACTACTTGTCCACCCTGCCGGGCGGTCGGGTGATCGGCCGGTCCGGCCCTCATCGGCCCGGGTAGGAGATCGACCCCAGCGGCGGGCAGGGGACGAGGGTGGTGTCGGCGCCGGGGCGTTCGACGAAGGCCCGGGCCTCGGCGGCCCGCCGGCGCCGGGATTCCAGCTCGTCGGCGTGCCAGGCGTCGCGCAGGGCGCGGGTCTGGTCCCACGGGTCGTCGATGAGGCTGAGGCTGGTGTTGCCGGAGCTGCGCTGGAATTCCGCTTTCAGGGCGGCCCGTTGGAGTGCGGTCTGGGTCGCGGCGAGATCGATGCGGGTGATCAGGACGCCGGGGGTGTTCGGTTCGCGGGTCGGCATGGGGGCCTGCGGCAGCAGCGACACCCCGGTGTCGAGGCGGCCGATGTTGTCGACGCGCGCCGTCTGGGCCTCCTGCGCCATGATCTGCATTTCCCGGTGCAGCCAGAGGAACTCGTCGAGGTCGGCCGCGGTGATGCGCATCCGCTGGTACAGGGCCCGGAAGCGGGGATCGGCGTGCAGCGGGCGTACGGGGGCGCTGTGGAGCGCCACGCAGTCGTTGAAGCCGGCCGCGACCGCGGCGTCGAGGTGGAAGACGACCTGGTCCGCCTGCCCGCGTGCGATGGCCAGGCCGGCGAGGCTCGCATGGCCCGCGGCGACCAGCCACGTGCCGTCGGGGCCGAGCGCCCTGGCGCGCGCGACGACGTCCTGGAGGCCCGCGCTGCCCACCGCGGCGGAACCATGGGTCAGGAACGCCACCAGCAGTTCGTGAACACGGACGGCCAGTGAGTTGACGGTGTCGGCCATGGGTCTCCTCGGACCTCGGTGGTGAAGAGCGGAAGGGGTGTGGGGTCTGTGGCAACCCGGTGGGGATGCCTGGCGGACTCCGGTGAGCAGTCCCTGCTGGTGCTGTGACCGGCCGTGCCGGTCGGGCCGGGGTGTCG
>NZ_JBEYXK010000075.1:0-34386 GCF_040645035.1 Streptomyces sp. NPDC046876
CCGGGCACGTCCTCGCCAAGCCACTGCTGATGCCGCTGCTCGTCGCGTACGTCCTCACCCGCCCCCGGGCCCCGCGGCTGCTGGTGGCGGCCCTGCTCTTCGGCTGGGGCGGGGACCTGGCCCTGCTCTTCGACGCCGAGCCCGCCTTCCTGATCGGCATGGGCTCCTTCGCCGCCGGGCACGTCTGCTACCTCGTGCTCTTCGGCCGCGGCCGGACGCATCCCGGGCTCGGGGCCGCGTACGCCGCCGCCCTCCTCGGCACCGTCGGCCTGCTGTGGTCCGACCTGCCGGCGGCGCTGCGGATCCCCGTCGCCTGCTACAGCCTGCTGCTGACCGCCATGGCCTACCGCTCCAGCGTCTTCGGGCCGCGGGCCGGGCTCGGCGGGGCGCTGTTCCTGCTCTCCGACTCGCTGATCGCCACCGGGGTCGCCGCATGGCCGCAGCTGCCCCGCCCCGACTTCTGGATCATGGCCACCTACGCGGCGGCCCAGTACCTGCTGGCCGGCGGGGCACTCGCCGCAAGGGCGTACCGTAGGGAGGTCGACCCGGCACGACCTGCCGGTACAGAAATCCCGACCTGACCCCGGAGGGCTGCACCACCATGCGCGCCACCGTCATCCACGCCCCGCACGACATACGCGTGGAGGAGGTGCCCGACGCTGCGATCCAGCGCCCCGAGGACGCCGTCGTCCGCGTGCTGCGTGCCTGCATCTGCGGCAGCGACCTGTGGGCCTACCGCGGCGAGGCCGCACGCGAGCCCGGCCAGCGCATCGGCCACGAGTTCCTCGGCATCGTCGAGGAGACCGGCTCCGCCGTCTCCGGCCTGAAGGCCGGAGACCTCGTGGTGGCCCCCTTCGTCTGGTCCGACGGCACCTGCGACTTCTGTTCCGAGGGCCTGTACACCTCCTGCGTGCACGGCGGCTTCTGGGGCTCGGTCGGCCACGACGGCGGCCAGGGCGAGGCCGTCCGCGTGCCGTACGCCGACGGCACCCTCGTCAAGCTGCCCGCCGAGGCCGCCTCCGACGACCACCTGCTGACCGGGCTGCTCGCCCTCTCCGACGTCCTGGGCACCGGCCACCACGCCGCGCTCGGTGCGGGCGTGCGCAAGGGCTCCACCGTGGCCGTCGTCGGCGACGGCGCGGTGGGCCTGTGCGGCGTGCTCGCCGCCAAGCGGCTCGGCGCCGAGCGGATCATCGCCCTGGGCCGGCACAGCGTCCGTACGGACATCGCCAAGCGCTTCGGCGCCACCGACGTGGTCGCCGAGCGCGGCGAGGCCGCGGAGGCCGCCGTGCGCGAGCTCACCGGCGGCCAGGGCGCGCACGCCGTCATCGAGGCGGTCGGCACCGAGCAGTCCATGCGCACCGCCGTGCGGATCACCCGCGACGGCGGCACCATCGGCTACGTCGGCGTCCCGCACGGCAGCGCCACCGGCCTCGACCTCGACGCGATGTTCGACCGCAACATCAGCCTGCGCGGCGGCGTGGCCCCGGTGCGCGCGTACATCCCGGAGCTGCTCGAGGACGTGCTGAGCGGCGCGATCGACCCGGCGCCCGTCTTCGACCGGGCCGTGTCCCTGGACGAGGTCCCGGACGGCTACCGCGCGATGGACGACCGCAGCGCCCTGAAGGTGATCATCACCCCCTGACGCCCGCCCGCGTGAACGGCCGGAGGGGCCGGCCGGGGAGGAATCCCCGGCCGGCCCCTCGGTGCGTTCGCCGTGGAAGGGTTACTTGACGGCCTTCAGCGCGTCCACGACGCCGTAGCCGTAGTAGCCCGTCTGGCCCCACTTGCTCTCGCAGGTGGTGGCGTCGATCAGCTTGCCCGTGTTGTCGTACACCTGCGTCGGGCAGGTCGCCTTGGTGGCCTGCTCCTTCAGCATCCGCTGCAGCTGCGCCGGCGTGGCCTTCGGGTGGGCGCTCTTGAGCAGCGCCGCGACGCCCGAGACGTGCGGGGCGGCCATCGAGGTGCCCTGCTTGTAGCCCCAGCCGCCGCCCGGGAGAGTGGACAGGACGCGGCCGTTGGCGTCCGGGGTGGCCGGGACCTGCCACTTGTCGCCGCCGGGGCCGGCCACGTCGACGACGCCGAGGCCGTAGCTGGAGTAGTACGAGCGGAAGCCCTTGTCACCGGTGGCGGAGACCGTGACGACGCCCGGCAGCTGCGTCGGCAGGTCCAGGCACTCGTGCGGGTTGATGGTGCGCGTCACGGCGGTGCCGTCGTCGGGGCTGGTCGTGTCCTCGATCGAGTCCGCCGACAGGTCCCAGTTGGAGTTGCCGGCCGAGGCCACGTTGAGGGTGCCCTTGCGCTCCGCGTAGCGGGTCGCCCGGGTTATCGCCTCGACGAGGGCCTTCTGGTCGTCGTCGTTCTTGCAGTTGAAGTACCACGGGTCGACGTAGTAGCTGTTGTTCGTCACGTCGATGCCGTGCTCGGCGGCGAAGACGAAGCCGCAGACGACCGCCTCGGTGAAGAACAGGCTGGTGCCCGGCTCGCTCACCTTGATGGCGGCGAGCTTCACGCCCGGCGCGACGCCCGAGACGCCGATGCCGTTGCGGGCGGCCGCGATGGTGCCGGCCACGTGGGTGCCGTGGTCGCTGCCGTCCGCGTACGGGCGCCAGGCGCCGGCGGAGGTGTCGGCGACGCCCCCGACGCAGTTCGCCGACTTGTTCGCGGCGAAGTTCGGTGCGAGATCCGGGTGGGTGTCGTCGACACCCGTGTCGATGACGCCCACCGTCACGTCCGGGCTGCCATCGTTGATCTTGTGAGCCTCGTCGGCCTTGATCGCCCGCAGGTCCCACTGGTTGGGCTCCAGCGGCTCCTGCCCCTCCGCGGCCACCGCCGCGGACTTGGCGGCGTCCGCCGCGCTGAGCTTCTGGGTGGTGCCCTCGTCGGTGGTCTGCACCGTCTTCAGGGGGGCCGTACGGGTGGCGCCGACCGACACGAAGAGGTTGCGCTGCGCCCGCAGCGTCTTGGCGAACTCGGGGTTCTGGGAGTGTGCGACGACCACGCCGATCTGGTCGTAGGCCGTCACCACCGTGCCGCCCGCGGCCTCGATGGCCTCCTTCGCCTGGTTCGCGGTGCCGTACGCGGTCAGGTTCGCCACGTACGACAGCTTCGGGCCGGTGGTGTCGGGCTTCGCAGCCGTCGCGCCCGCCGTGGTGCCCACCGGGGCGGCCGAGGCCGCGACGGAGGGAAGGAAGGCGAGGGAGGCGGTGAGCGCCAGGCCGACCGGTACGGCGAGGCGCCGGCGGCCGGATCCCAGATGAGCCATGGGTTCTCCACATCATCCGTGAAAAAGTCGTCCGCGCGCGGTCGCGCAGGACGACGGGTTCATGACAGGCGAACCTAGCGCTGACGTTCGCCTTTGCGCCATGAGTTCGAGAAATCAGTTTCCAAAGAATCAGCGGGCGTTGAACCGTCCCGACGCTTCGGCCGTGCCGTTGTCAGGGGGACCGGCACGCCGTTCCCCCACACGGAGGTTGATTTGTCCGTCCCCACCGCACCCGCGTCACAAGGAGAGCCCCCCGTGACCACCCAAGCAGCGCCGCCGCCGGGCAGCGCGGGAACGCCCACGGCACGTCCCACGGCCGAACAGTTCGAAGCCGTCCAGCACAGCCCCGAGTTCGCCGCGCTGCGCCGCTCGCACCGCGCGTTCGCCTTCCCGCTCACGGTGGCCTTCATCGCCTGGTACCTGCTGTACGTGCTGCTGTCCAACTACGCCGGCGGCTTCATGGGGACCAAGCTGTTCGGCAACATCAACGTCGCGCTCGTCCTCGGCCTCGGCCAGTTCGCCACGACGTTCCTCATCGCCTGGCTGTACTCCCGCCACGCCGCCGCCAAGCTCGACCCGCAGGCCGGGGCGATCAAGGAGCGGATGGAGGCCGACGCATGAGCGGCGCCCTCCACGCCACCACGACGGCCGCCGGGGCCACCGAGCACCGGCCGCTGATCATCACCCTGTTCGGGCTGTTCGTCGTCGCCACCCTGATCATCACGATCTGGGCCGGCCGCCAGACCCGCGACGCCGCCGACTTCTACGCGGGCGGCCGCCAGTTCACCGGCTTCCAGAACGGCCTGGCCATCTCCGGCGACTACATGTCCGCCGCGTCCTTCCTCGGCATCGCCGGCGCCATCGCACTCTTCGGCTACGACGGCTTCCTCTACTCCATCGGCTTCCTCGTCGCCTGGCTCGTGGCCCTGCTGCTGGTCGCCGAGCCGCTGCGCAACTCCGGCCGCTACACGATGGGCGACGTGCTCGCGTTCCGGATGCGCCAGCGCCCGGTCCGCACCGCCGCCGGCACCTCCACCATCGTGGTCTCGATCTTCTACCTGCTCGCCCAGATGGCCGGCGCCGGCGTCCTCGTCTCGCTGCTGCTCGGCATCACCAGCGACGGCGGCAAGGTCGCCGTGGTCGCGCTGGTCGGCGTACTGATGATCGTCTACGTGACCATCGGCGGCATGAAGGGCACCACCTGGGTCCAGATGATCAAGGCGGTGCTGCTCATTGCGGGCGCCCTGCTGATCACCTTCCTGGTCCTGCTGAAGTTCCACTTCAACATCTCCGACCTGCTGGGCAAGGCCGCCGAGAACAGCGGCCAGGGCGCCAAGTTCCTCGAACCCGGCCTGAAGTACGGCAAGGACCCCACCACCAAGCTGGACTTCATCTCGCTCGGCCTGGCCCTGGTGCTCGGCACCGCCGGGCTGCCGCACATCCTGATCCGCTTCTACACGGTTCCCACCGCCAAGGCCGCCCGCAAGTCCGTCAACTGGGCCATCGGCATCATCGGCGCCTTCTACCTGATGACCATCGCCCTCGGCTTCGGCGCCGCCGCCCTGCTCAAGCGGACCGACATCATCGCCTCCAACAAGGCCGGCAACACCGCCGCCCCGCTCGTCGCCCAGGAGCTCGGCGGCGGAGCCGGCTCCACCGGCGGCGCGGTCCTGCTCGCCGTGATCTCGGCCGTCGCCTTCGCCACCATCCTCGCCGTGGTCGCCGGGCTCACCCTCGCCTCCTCCTCGTCCTTCGCCCACGACCTGTACGTGAACGTGATCCGCAAGGGCAACGCCACCGAGCAGGAGGAGGTCCGGGCCGCCCGCTGGTCCACCGTGGTCATCGGCGCCGTCGCCATCGGCCTCGGGGCCCTCGCCCGCGACCTCAACGTCGCCGGCCTGGTCGCCCTCGCCTTCGCCGTCGCGGCCTCCGCCAACCTGCCGACGATCCTCTACAGCCTCTTCTGGAAGCGGTTCACCACCCGCGGCGCCCTGTGGTCGATCTACGGCGGCCTGGTCTCCTCGGTCGTCCTGGTGCTCTTCTCCCCGGTCGTCTCCGGCAAGCCCACCTCGATGTTCAAGGAAGCCGACTTCTACTGGTTCCCCCTGGAGAACCCCGGCATCATCTCCATCCCCCTCGGCTTCCTGCTGGGCTGGCTGGGCACCGTACTGTCCAAGGAGGAGGCCGACCCCAAGAAGTTCGCGGAGCTCGAGGTCCGCTCCCTCACCGGCACGGGTGCGCACTGACGGCCGCGCTGCCCGTACTCCTGTGAGAGGGCCCGAACACCCAGCGTGGCCGTGTCGTACGTCCCTACGACACGGCCGCGTCGCCTCTCGTTCAATCGGGTATCACAAGAAGACACAGCCGTCGCGTAGGCTCGATCACAGCGCATGCACACTCCATCACGGCGGCGCGGACCTCTTGGAACCGGACAGGGAGGGGGGCCCACAGTGCTTCTCGACACCTACGGCCGCGTGGCCACTGACCTGCGCGTCTCACTCACCGACCGGTGCAACCTGCGCTGTACGTACTGCATGCCCGAGGAAGGCCTGCAGTGGCTCGGCAAGTCGGACCTGCTGAGCGACGAGGAGATCGTCCGGCTGATACGCATCGCCGTCACGCAGCTGGGCATCACCGAGGTCCGCTTCACCGGCGGCGAGCCGCTGCTGCGCCCCGGCCTGGTGGGGATCGTCGAGCAGTGCGCGGCCCTGGAGCCCCGCCCCAAGATGTCGCTGACCACCAACGGCATAGGCCTCAAGCGCACCGCACAGGCGCTCAAGGCCGCCGGACTGGACCGGGTCAACGTCTCCCTCGACACCCTGCGGCCCGACGTCTTCAAGACCCTCACCCGCCGTGACCGCCACCACGACGTCCTCGACGGCATGGCCGCCGCCCGCGAGGCCGGCCTGACCCCCGTCAAGGTCAACGCCGTCCTGATGCCCGGCCTGAACGAGGACGAGGCCCCCGACCTGCTGGCCTGGGCCGTCGACAACGGCTACGAGCTCCGCTTCATCGAGCAGATGCCGCTGGACGCCCAGCACGGCTGGAAGCGCGACGGCATGATCACCGCCGGCGACATCCTGGCCTCCCTGCGCACCCGCTTCACCCTCACCGAGGAGGGCGCCGAGGAGCGCGGCTCCGCCCCCGCCGAGCGCTGGCTCGTCGACGGCGGCCCGGCCACCGTCGGCGTCATCGCCTCCGTGACCCGCCCCTTCTGCGGGGCCTGCGACCGCACCCGGCTCACCGCCGACGGCCAGATCCGCACCTGCCTCTTCGCCACCGAGGAGTCCGACCTGCGCGGCGCGCTGCGCTCCGGCGCCCCGGACGAGGAGATCGCCCGCCTGTGGAAGGTGGCGATGTGGGGCAAGAAGGCCGGCTCCGGCCTCGACGACCCGAGCTTCCTCCAGCCCGACCGCCCGATGTCGGCGATCGGCGGCTGACCGCCCCCACCCCGCAACCGCGTGCGGCCGGCCCGTTCCTCGACGGGCCGGCCGCACTGCTGCTGTTGTGCTGTCTGCCGGCCGGGGGCGCTACGGGCGCTCCGAGCCCTCCGGCTGGACCCACTCGTCGAGCTTCACGACGTCCTTCAGGAAGCCGCGGACCCCGAGGAACTGCGAGAGGTGCTCGCGGTGCTCCTCGCACGCCAGCCAGGTCTTGCGGCGCTCCGGCGCGTGCAGCTTCGGGTTGTTCCATGCCAGGACCCAGACGGCCGCGTCGCGGCAGCCCTTGGCGGAGCAGGTGGGAGTCTCGGGAGAGTCAGGGGAGTTCACGCCCCAACCCTACAAACCGCCCCAGGGAAAGGGCGACGCCGAGCAGCCACGGGGGGAGCTGCCCGGCGTCGGTCCGTCGCTCCGACGGGGGATGCGGAGCGCGTAGGCAGTATGTCACGCAGGACCCGGTGCAGTGCACCGGAACTTCATGATTGATCTGAGCTTTTCTTGAGGTTTCCCGCGCCCAGTGCCGGACGCACAGGCGAGGGGATGAAGTTCGAGGGCAGCGTGGGCGTCGACTCGCGCCCCGCGTTGGCGATGACGACGGCCACGTACGGCAGCAGCGCACCCGCGACGAGCGTCACGACGGCCACGGGGCGCTGCACGTTCCACAGCACCACGGTCGCCAGGACCGACAGCGTCCTGATCGCCATCGAGACCACGTACCGGCGCTGGCGCCCGCGCACGTCCTCCGCGAGGCCCATCCGGGCCCCGGTGATCCGGAAGACCTCGGCCCCGTTCCGCTTCTTCCGCAGCACGCTCCACCGCCCGATCCGATGCGCCGGACATTCCCCGGTCCGGTCCCTCCCACCGTACGCCGCGCCCTGCGGCAAGGAGGAGAGGGGGTGCCCCGAACGCAGCCGTCCGACATGCGCGCTACGCCGGACGGGTCGACACTGGGCCCACATGCGCACGACGCGCCACGAGGAGGCTCGACATGCAGTGGTTGTGGGCGATCATCGTAGGTTTCGTCCTGGGCCTCATAGCCCGGGCCATCCTGCCGGGCAAACAGCACCAGCCGCTCTGGCTGACCACCCTGTTCGGCATCGCCGGCGCCATCCTCGGCAACGCCGTCTCCGGCTGGATCGGCGTCGAGGAGACCAGGGGCATCGACTGGATCCGGCACCTGCTCCAGCTGGCCGGAGCGATCCTGATCGTGGGCCTCGGCGACATGCTCTACATGTCCCTGTGGGGCAACCGGAGGAAGCAGACGACGACGACCTGAGGGCCCGGCCGCGGCATGCCGCAGGGGCCGGCCGGACGGTGTGCGTCCGGACCGGCCCCTGCGCCGTGTCTCCCCGTGCCGGCCCTCCCCGGTGCGGGACGGGCCGGTACGGTACGGGTCCCTCAGGCGCCCGTGACCTCCACCGCGGCCAGGTTCTTCTTGCCGCGGCGCAGCACCAGCCAGCGCCCGTGCAGCAGGTCCTCCGCGGCCGGGACCGCGTCCTCGGCGGTGACCTTCACGTTGTTCACGTAGGCACCGCCCTCCTTCACGGTCCGGCGGCCGGCCGACTTGCTCGCGACCAGCCCGGTCTCCGCGAACAGGTCCACCACGAGACCCGGCTCGGAGACCTTCGCCTGCGGCAGCTCGGACAGGGCCGCGGCCAGCGTGGCCTCGTCCAGCTCCGCCAGCTCGCCCTGGCCGAACAGCGCCTTCGACGCGGCGATCACGGCCGCGCACTGGTCGGCGCCGTGCACCAGGGTGGTCAGCTCCTCCGCCAGCGCCCGCTGGGCGGCGCGTGCCTGCGGCCGCTCGGCGGTCTGCCGCTCCAGCTCCTCCAGCTCCTCGCGGGACTTGAAGGACAGGATCCGCAGGTACGTCGAGACGTCCCGGTCGTCCACGTTCAGCCAGAACTGGTAGAACGCGTACGGCGTGGTCATCTCCGGGTCGAGCCAGACGGCGCCGCTCTCGGTCTTGCCGAACTTGGTGCCGTCCGCCTTCACCATCAGCGGGGTCGCCAGCGCGTGGACCTGCGCCTCCGGCTCCAGCTTGTGGATCAGGTCGAGGCCGGCCACCAGGTTGCCCCACTGGTCCGAGCCGCCCTGCTGGAGCGTGCACCCGTGGCGCCGGTACAGCTCCAGGAAGTCCATGCCCTGGAGCAGCTGGTAGCTGAACTCGGTGTAGCTGATGCCCTCCTGGGACTCCAGCCGGCGGGCGACGGAGTCCTTGGTCAGCATCTTGTTGACGCGGAAGTGCTTGCCGATGTCCCGCAGGAACTCGATGGCGGACAGGCCCGCCGTCCAGTCCAGGTTGTTCACCATGACCGCCGCGTTCTCGCCCTCGAAGGACAGGAACGGCTCGATCTGGGTGCGCAGGCGCGTCACCCAGTTCGCGACGGTCTCCGGGTCGTTCAGGGTGCGCTCGGCGGTCGGGCGCGGGTCGCCGATCTGGCCGGTGGCCCCGCCGACCAGCGCCAGCGGCCGGTGCCCGGCCTGCTGGAGCCGGCGTACGGTCAGGACCTGCACGAGGTGGCCCACGTGCAGGGACGCCGCTGTCGGGTCGAACCCGCAATAGAACGTGACAGGACCGTCCGCGAAGGCCTTGCGCAGCGCTTCTTCATCGGTGGACTGGGCGAAAAGGCCCCGCCACTTCAGTTCGTCGACGATGTCCGTCACGGTCGTGACTCTCCTTGAAGGATGGAGTGAGTAGGGGTGCGGATGAGGGGTTCGACGCACATTCTAGGTGGTCAGACGCCCTTGCTGACCGAACTCATGTTGAAATCCGGGATACGCAGGGCCGGCATGGCGGTCCGGGTGAACCAGTCGCTCCACTCGCGGGGCAGGGTCTTCTCCGTCCGGCCGGCCTCCGTGGCCCGCGACAGCAGGTCCACGGGGGACTCGTTGAAGCGGAAGTTGTTGACCTCGCCGACGACCTCCCCGTTCTCCACGAGGTAGACGCCGTCCCGGGTCAGGCCCGTCAGCAGCAGTGTCGCCGGGTCCACCTCACGGATGTACCACAGGCACGTCAGCAGCAGGCCGTGCCCATGGTGGCCTGTGTCGGCGACCATCTCCTCCAGCGACTTGTCCCCGCCGCCGTCCAGGAGCAGGTTGCCGAAGCCGGGGGAGAGCGGCTGCCCCGTCAGGGCCGCGGTGTGCCGGGTCGTGGTCAGCCGGGCCAGCTCGCCGTCCTTGATCCAGTCGGTCGCCGGGACCGGCAGGCCGTTGTCGAACACCGACGCGTCGTCGCCCGAGCTGTGCGCGATCACGAACGGCGCCGACTCCAGGCCCGGCGCGTTCGGGTCGCTGCGCAGGGTCAGCGGCAGCTGCGACAGCTTCTCGCCCAGCCGGGTGCCCCCGCCGGGCTTGGAGAACACCGTCCGGCCCTCCACCGCGTCCCGGGCCGCCGCGGACCACATCTGGTAGATCAGCAGGTCGGCCACGGCCGTCGGGGGCAGCAGCGTCTCGTACCGCCCGGCCGGCAGGTCGATCCGCCGCTGCGCCCAGCCCAGCCGTACGGCGAGCTCCGCGTCCAGCGCCGTCGGGTCCACGTCCTTGAAGTCCCGCGTGGAGCGGCCGGCCCAGGCCGAGCGCTGCCGGTCGGGGGACTTGGCGTTGACCTCCAGGGTGCCGTTGGGCTGGTCGTGGCGCAGCCGCAGCCCGGTCGAGGTCCCGACGTACGTGGAGA
Source organism: Streptomyces sp. NPDC046876 (assembly GCF_040645035.1). Lineage (NCBI taxonomy): Bacteria > Bacillati > Actinomycetota > Actinomycetes > Kitasatosporales > Streptomycetaceae > Streptomyces > Streptomyces sp. NPDC046876. The sequence goes on from NZ_JBEYXK010000075.1 coordinate 10,382, forward strand.
CCATCGTGTGGTGGGCGAAGCCGTACAGCTCCCGGCCGCCCGCCCGGGCCCGGGCGAAGGCCTCGCCGAGGGCCGGGGCGAAGTCCGCGAACACCGCCGAGGAGGTCTCGGCGGGGGCGTCGGCGAAGTCCGGCGAGGACGGGGTCCCGGTGACCAGCGGCTGCGCGTCCTCCGCCGGGCCCGCGCCGCGGGCGGCCGCCTCGGCGGCCCGGACCAGCGGCTCCAGCTCCTCGGCGGTCACGGCGGAGCGCGTGACGACCCCCGAGGCCGTGCCCTCCTTGCCGTCGACCGTGGCGATGACCGTCAGGGTCCGGCCCCGGGTGACGCCGTTGGTGGTGAGCGCGTTGCCCGCCCAGCGCAGGTTGGCCGACGACTCCTCGTCGGCGATGACGACGCAGCCGTCGGCGGTGGACAGCTCCAGGGCCCGCTCGATGATCTCGTGGGGCTTGGTGCGTCCGTTCGAAAGCGTGCTCATCGGCCGGCCTCCTGGGTGGTGTTCAGGATGTTCACGTCGCGGAACAGCGCGGACGGGCAGCCGTGCGAGACCGCCGCGACCTGGCCCGGCTGGGCCTTGCCGCAGTTGAAGGCACCCCCCAGCACGTACGTCTGCGGGCCGCCGACCTTCTCCATGGAGCCCCAGAAGTCGGTGGTGGTGGCCTGGTAGGCGACGTCGCGCAGCTGGCCGGCCAGCCGGCCGTTCTCGATGCGGAAGAACCGCTGCCCCGTGAACTGGAAGTTGTAGCGCTGCATGTCGATCGACCAGGAGCGGTCGCCGACCACGTAGATGCCGCGCTCGACCCCGCCGATCAGGTCCTCGGTGGACAGCCCGCCCGGATCCGGCTGCAGCGAGACGTTCGCCATGCGCTGGACGGGCACGTGCCCGGGGGAGTCGGCGAAGGCGCAGCCGTTGGAGCGGCCCAGGCCCGTCAGGCGCGCGATCCGCCGGTCCAGCTGGTAGCCGACCAGGGTGCCGTCCTTGACCAGGTCCCAGCTCTGCGCCTGGACGCCCTCGTCGTCGAAGCCGACGGTGGCCAGGCCGTGCTCGGCGGTGCGGTCACCGGTCACGTTCATGATCGCGGAGCCGTACTTGAGCGTGCCCAGCTGGTCGAAGGTGGCGAAGGAGGTGCCCGCGTACGCGGCCTCGTAGCCCAGCGCCCGGTCGAGCTCGGTGGCGTGGCCGATGGACTCGTGGATGGTGAGCCACAGGTTGGACGGGTCGACGACCAGGTCGTACCGGCCGGCCTCGACGCCCGGCGCGCGCATCTTCTCGGCGAGCAGGGAGGGGATCTCCTCGAGCTCGGAGTCCCAGTCCCAGCCGGTGCCGGTCAGGTACTCCCAGCCGCGGCCGGTCGGCGGGGCGATGGTGCGCATCGAGTCGAACTCGCCGGTGTCGGCGTTCACGGCGACCGCGGTGAGCTGCGGGTGGATCCGCACCCGCTGCTGGGTGGTCGTCGTGCCCGCGGTGTCGGCGTAGAACTTGTTCTCGTGCACGGCGAGGAGGGACGCGTCCACGTGCGCGACCCCGTCGGCGGCCAGCAGGCGCGAGCTCCAGTCGGCCAGCAGGGCCGCCTTGTCCGCGTCCGGCACCTCGAAGGGGTCGACGTCGTAGGCGGAGACCCACGTCTTGTCGGAGTGCACCGGCTCGTCGGCGAGCTCGACCCTCTCGTCGGACCCCGCCGCCTTGATCACCTGGGCCGACAGCTTCGCCATGGCCACGGCCTGCGAAGCCACCCGGGCGGCGCCGTCCATGGTCAGGTCCACACCGGAGGCGAACCCCCAGGCGCCCCCGTGCACCACGCGAACGGCGAACCCGAGGTCGGTGGTGTCGGACCCGCCGGCCGGCTTGGCGTCCCGCAGGCGCCAGGAGGCGCTGCGGATGCGCTCCAGCCGGAAGTCGGCGTGCTCGGAGCCCAGCGCGCGGGCCCGGGCGAGCGCCGCGTCGGCGAGCGCCCTCAAGGGCAGCGCGGTGAAGGCCGCGTCGATGGAATGGGGCACGGAATTCCTCCCGAGGTCGGGGCCGGTCCCCCCGATCATGGCGCGCCCGGGGCGCTCGTGCCTACCACTTTCTGTAGGGACTCGACAGAGCCCGTCCCCGGGCCCTGTGGGAGACCGATTCTGCGCACGGCAGGCGCGGCCTATAGGTTTCTGGTACTCAGACCGCTAGTCGAAAGGGTGATCCGTTGAGCCGCTCGGTTCTCGTCACCGGAGGAAACCGGGGCATCGGCCTCGCCATCGCCCGAGCCTTCGCACAGGCGGGTGACAAGGTCGCGATCACGTACCGCTCGGGCGAGCCGCCCGAGGAGCTCACCGCGCTCGGCGTCCTGGCGGTCCGCTGCGACATCACCGACTCCGAGCAGGTGGAGCAGGCCTACAAGGAGATCGAGGACACCCACGGCGCGGTCGAGGTGCTGGTGGCCAACGCCGGCATCACCAAGGACACGCTGCTGATGCGCATGTCCGAGGACGACTTCGCTTCCGTCGTGGACACCAACCTCACCGGCACCTTCCGCGTCGTCAAGCGCGCGAACCGCGGCATGCTCCGCGCCAAGAAGGGCCGGGTCGTCCTGATCTCCTCGGTCGTCGGCCTCCTCGGCTCGGCCGGCCAGGCCAACTACGCCGCCTCCAAGGCCGCCCTGGTCGGCTTCGCCCGCTCCCTCGCCCGCGAGCTGGGGTCGCGCAACATCACCTTCAACGTGGTCGCCCCCGGTTTCGTGGACACCGACATGACGAAGGTGCTCACCGACGAGCAGCGTGCGGCCATCGTGGCGAACGTGCCGCTCGCCCGCTACGCGCAGCCCGAGGAGATCGCGGCAGCCGTCAGCTTCCTGGCGTCCGACGACGCCGCGTACATCACTGGAGCCGTCATTCCCGTTGACGGCGGATTGGGCATGGGTCACTGATCACCATGAGCGGAATCCTCGAGGGCAAGCGCATCCTCGTCACCGGCGTGCTGATGGAGTCCTCCATCGCCTTCCACGTCGCCAAGCTGGCCCAGGAGCAGGGTGCCGAGGTCATCCTCACCGCGTGGCCGCGGCCCACCCTGACCGAGCGCATCGCCAAGAAGCTGCCCAAGCCGGTCAAGGTCATCGAGCTCGACGTCACCAACGACGAGCACCTCGGCCGCTTGGAGCAGCTGGTCCGCGACGAGCTCGGCGGCCTCGACGGCGTCGTCCACTCCATCGGCTTCGCCCCGCAGGACGCCCTCGGCGGCAACTTCCTCAACACCCCGTTCGAGTCGGTCGCCACCGCCATGCACGTCTCGGCGTTCTCGCTGAAGTCGCTGACCATGGCCTGCAAGCCGCTGTTCCCGGCGGAGGGCGCGGCCGTCGTCGGCCTCACCTTCGACGCGCAGTTCGCCTGGCCCCAGTACGACTGGATGGGCCCGGCCAAGGCCGCCCTGGAGGCGACCAGCCGCTACCTCGCCCGCGACCTGGGCAAGGAGAACATCCGCTGCAACCTGGTCTCGGCCGGTCCCCTCGGCTCGATGGCCGCGAAGTCCATCCCGGGCTTCGGCGAGCTGGCGGACACCTGGAACCACCGCTCCATGCTGGAGTGGGACATGAGCGACCCGGAGCCGGCCGGCCGCGGCGTCGTCGCGCTGCTGTCGGACTGGTTCCCGAAGACCACGGGCGAGATCGTCCACGTGGACGGCGGTCTGCACGCGATGGGTGCCTGACCGGGCCCGGCACGTCCGTACGGCGGCGGCTGCGTCCTCCCACCCGGGAGGCGCGGCCGCCGCCGTTTTTCGCTGCCGCGAGGAGGGGGCCCGCGGCGGTCCGTGTCCTGCACCCGGTCGAAGCCCGATCAAATGTGCGCCCTGCGACGGGCTCTTCCCGAGTCGAAAACCGGGACCAAAGCCTGCAAACTGACCGGGTCGGGATCTTCCCGGGCGGTGCGAGGAGGTACGGCAGTGGGCACGAGGCCGAGCCGGGCGGTGTCGCTGCTCGTCACCTCCGTGGTCCTGACGGGCCTGCTGATCCCGGGGGCGATCGCGCAGACGGACGCGGGCGAGCCGGCGTTCGGCCCCGAGGCGGGGGCCCCGGTCGTCGTGGACCTGGCCGAGATCCCCGTCGAGCCGCCCGTGCCGCCCTCGCCCTCCGTCTCCCCGGACCTGTTCGGTGCGGACTGCGAGACCGTCATCGAGGGCTCGCAGGTGCTGGCCAACTGCCACAACGGCTATCCGGAGACCGACCTGGTCCGGCTGCACGTGGAGTGCGACCGCTGGTGGGACCTGGACGCCGACGCCGCCCCGGTGCCGGTGGGCCCGGCCGGGCGGGTCGAGCTCACCGGCCGCTGCTGGAAGGAAGTCCGCTCGGCCTGGGTCACCCACCAGCGGCCGTGACCGGGTGCTGCTACCGCCTGCCGAGGCAGGCGAAGGGGTAGCCCGCCGCCTCCGAGGCGGCCGCGTCCCCGTCCCCGCGCCGGATCGCCTCGATCAGCCGGGCGTGGTCCAGGTGCGCCGCCGCGTCCAGGTCCGTACCGACGTCCGTGCGCAGCCACTCGGCCACCAGGTCCCCGAGGTCCGCGTACAGCTCGATCAGCACCTCGTTGTGCGAGGCCGCCACCACCGCCATGTGCAGGGCCACGTCCGCGGCGACGAACACCTCCGCGTCCCCGCTCGCCCAGGCCTCCTCGCGGCGCGCCAGCAGGGCGTCCAGCTGGGCGACGTCCCGCTCGGTGCGCCGCTCCGCCGCCAGCCGGGCCGCGGAGGACTCCAGCGTCGAGCGGAGCTCGGCGATGTGCCGGGGGTCGGCGCCGGCGAAGCGGCGGTGCATCACGCCGGCCAGCTCGCTGGTGGCGAGGACGTACGTGCCCGAGCCCTGCCGGATGTCGAGGAGCCCGTTGTGCGCGAGCGCCCGTACGGCCTCGCGCACGGTGTTGCGGGCGACGCCCAGCAGCTCCACCAGCTCCGGCTCGGTCGGGATGCGGGAGCCCACCGGCCATTCGCCGGAGGTGATCTGGTTCCTGAGCTGGGCGATCACCTGGTCGACCAGGGCGGAGCGGCGGGGGGAGGTCAGCGGCATACGGACAGGATCCCATCGCGCAGTGGACAGTCAATCATCCCATGATTCTATGATGGGTGAATGTCCGACGAAGAGACCCCCACCCCGACCCTGAACCGGCCCCCCGCCGCGCACCCCGCCGTCCCGGGCCCCCGCCCCGCCGCCCCCGCGCCGGCGCCCGCCCCGCCCGCATGGCTCGGACCGGTCCTCGTCGTCGGCATCGTCCTCGCCGCCCTCAACCTGCGGCCCGCCATCACCAGCCTCGGCGCCCTCTTCGAGGAGGTCCGCGACGGGCTCGGCATGAGCGGCACCGTCGCCGGACTGATCACCTCCGTCCCGGCCCTGTGCTTCGCCGTCTTCGGCGTCACCGCCCCACGGCTCTCCCGCCGCTTCGGCCCCGCCGCCGTCGTCTGCGCCGGCATGGCCGCCGTCGCCGCCGGCCTGCTGATCCGCCCCTTCACGCACGGCGCCGCCGGCTTCCTCGCCGCCAGCGCCCTGTCCCTGGCGGGCATCGCACTGACCAACGTGCTGCTCCCGGTGATCGTCAAGCGCTGGTTCCCCGACCGCGTCGGCACCATGACCGGCCTGTACTCCATGGCCCTGGCCGTCGGCACCTCCCTCGCCGCCGCCGCGACCGTCCCGCTGACCTCCGCCCTCGGCGGCAGCTGGCGCACCGGTCTGCTGGTCTGGGCCCTCCTCGCCGTGGCCGCCGTCGTGCCCTGGCTGCCCGTCGCCGCGTCCGTACGCCGCGAGCAGCGCGCCGGCGGTCGGGGCGCGGGCGGTTCCGCGGGAGAGGGCGCGTCGCCGGACGGCACCGCTCCGGCCGACGCCGACGCTGCTGCCGCTCCCGCCGACGCCGGCGCCGCGCCGGCCGCAGGCCCCTCCGTCGTCCGCAGCCGCACCGCCTGGGCCCTCGCCGGCTACTTCGGCCTCCAGGCCACCGGCGCCTACATCACCATGGGCTGGCTGTCGCAGATCTTCCGCGACGCCGGTGTCTCCGCCTCCACCGCGGGCGTCCTGCTCGCCGTCACCATGGTCATGGGCGTCCCGCTGGCCTTCGTCATCCCCAGCCTGGCGGGCCGGATGCGCCACCAGGGCGCCATCGCCGCCGGCCTCGGCGTCTTCGGCCTTGCCGGCTACAGCGGCCTCCACTTCGCCCCCGCGGCCGGCGCCTGGCTGTGGGCCCTCCTGCTCGGCATCTCCAACTGCGCCTTCCCGCTCGCCATCACCATGATCGGCCTGCGGGCGCGGACCCCCGGCGGCGTCGTCAGGCTCTCCGCCTTCGCCCAGAGCATCGGCTACCTCGTCTCCATCCCCGGCCCGCTCCTCATCGGCGCCCTCTACCAGCACAGCGGCGGCTGGGACCTCCCGCTGACCCTGATGACCTGCCTGCTCGTCCCGCAGATCGCCCTCGGCGTCCTCGCCGGCCGGGACCGCACGATCGAGGACGAACGGGGCGTGCGAGACTGAGGGACATGTCGCCCGTACTCGAACCCAACCCCCAGAACGGTCGCCGGAAGCTCGGCATCGTGCTCGGCGCCATGCTCGTCGTCAGCGTGGTCATCGCCGTGATCGCGACGGTCGCCTCCCCCTGACCCCTCCCACGGCGGCCGACCAGGAGGGTGGGGTTGTCCCCACCCACCCCTAGGGGGTCTGGTTCAGGGTCTTCTGGGGTGTGCCCCGGATGGGAACCGCCCCTTCGGATCCTTAGATTCGAAGGAGCGAGTCCGACCCACCCGAGCACCCACGGAGGCGGCCATGTCGGCCCCCACGCACACCCCCGCACCCCGAGCCCTCGGCGCGAACGCCCGGCTGCACTGGTGGGCGCTGGCCCTTCCCGCACTCGCCTTCGGACTGCTCCTGCTGCTGCTCGCCGGATCCGGCCAGGCCCATGCCCACTCCGGGGCCACCTCGCCGCTCGTGCACGTCACCGAACAGCTCCTGAACGCCGCAGGCTGATCCCGAGCCGTGCCCCCCACGCGCCCGGGCGCGCCCCGCGCCCGCGCCGCGAGCCTCCCCGACCCCCTGCGCTCCGCCCCCGGATCCGTGCGAAGCTGGGAGCCATGAGCGCCGACACACCCCGCAGGATCGTCCTCCTCCGGCACGCCAAGGCCGACTGGCCGCAGGTCGCCGACCACGACCGCCCCCTGGCGGAACGCGGCCGCAAGGACGCACCGGCCGTCGGTCTGAAGCTGGCCGAGACCGGCATCGCCTTCGACCTGGCCCTCTGCTCCACCGCAGCCCGCACGCGCGAGACCTGGAAGCTCGCCGTCCAGGCGCTGCCGCACCGCCCGAAGACCTCGTACGAGGAGCGGCTCTACGATGCCTCGCTCGGCGAGCTCATCGCCCTGCTCAACGAGACGTCCGACGAGGTCCAGGACCTCATCGTCATCGGCCACAACCCCGGTATGCACGCCCTTGCCGACGCCCTCTCCGGGCGCGCGGAGGGCGACACCCTGGCCCGGATGAGCCGGACCGGCTTCCCCACCGCGGCCCTCGCCATCGTCTCGTTCACCGGCTCCTGGAAGTCCCTGGAACACGGGGTCGGCACCCTGCTGGACTACTGGACGCCCAAGGAGCACTGACCGGCCCCGCTGCCGCCCGCGGCGCGCGGACGACGGGACGGGCCCCGGGCGGTCGATCCGCCCGGGGCCCGTCCCGTCCGGTGGGGGAGGGGACCGCTCAGGTCAGGCCGGCCGCCTCGACCTCCTCGCGGGTGATCCCCAGCAGGTACAGCACCGTGTCCAGGAACGGCACGTTCACCGCGGTGTGCGCGGCCTCGCGGACCACCGGCTTGGCGTTGAAGGCCACGCCCAGCCCGGCCGCGTTCAGCATGTCCAGGTCGTTGGCCCCGTCGCCGATGGCCACCGTCTGCTCCAGCGGTACGCCCGCCTCCGCGGCGAAGCGGCGCAGCAGCCGGGCCTTGCCCGCCCGGTCCACGATGTCGCCGGTGACCCGGCCCGTCAGCTTGCCGTCGACGATCTCCAGGGTGTTGGCCGAGGCGAAGTCCAGCCCGAGCCGCTCCTGCAGATCGTCCGTGACCTGCGTGAACCCGCCGGAGACCACACCCACCTGGTAGCCCAGCTGCTTCAGGGTCCGGATCAGGGTCCGGGCGCCGGGCGTCAGCCGCACCTCCGCGCGGACCTTGTCCACCACGGACGCGTCGAGCCCCTCCAGCAGCGCCACGCGCGCGTGCAGCGACTGCTCGAAGTCCAGCTCACCGCGCATCGCCCGCTCGGTCACCTCGGCGACCTCGGCCTCGCAGCCCGCGTGCGCCGCGAACAGCTCGATGACCTCGTCCTGGATCAGGGTGGAGTCCACGTCCATCACGACCAGGCGCTGCGCCCGGCGGTGCAGGCCGGCCGAGACCACGGCCACGTCGACGCCGATGTGCGCGGCGGCGGTGGCCAGGGCGGTGCGCAGCGGCCCGGTCTCACAGCCGGAGACGGCGAACTCCACCGCCGTCACCGGGTACTTGGCGAGGCGGAAGATGCGGTCGATGTTGCCGCCGGTGGCGGTGATCCGGGCGGCGATCGCCGCCGTGGACTCGGCGGTCAGCGGGTGCCCGAGGACGGTGACGTGGGAGCGGCCGCTGCCGCGCGGCCGGTTGTCACCGGTGCCGGAGAGGATCTCGGCCTGCATCTTGAGCGACTCGGCCCAGCTGTGGACCGTGGCCCGCAGCTCGCCCTCGGCGCCGCCGGCCGGTCGGGTGACGAGGGCGCACAGGACGATGCGGCCGCGGGTGACGACCTGCTCGATGTCGACGACGTCGACGGAGTAGGCGGCGAGGGTGTCGAACAGCCCGGCGGTGATCCCGGGACGGTCCTTGCCGAAGATCTTGACGAGGAGGGTGGGGACGTCGGAGGTCTGCGAAGCGCTCATGGTGCTCTCACCGTATCTTCCCGCCCTGCGCGGGCCGACCCCCGTCCCACCCACCGGGACCGCCCCGGCCCCGCCGGCCCGGCCGGGGGCCGGGGGAGGCAGCGCCCCGAACGGCGCCCACGCCGGCCTTCGGGCACCCCCGGCCCCGGACTCCGCCGTGGACGACCGACGCCGCCGCCCCGGCAGCGGGGGCACCCCCGCACGGTCACGCCCCCGGGAGCCGTCCGCCTCCGGCACGGGCTCGGACTCCTGCGGCGCAAGCGACCGTCCGCCGGGAGGGCCGGAGCCCCCGGTTCGGGAAGCCCGCGGGCTCGCCCTGGACCCGGCGGCGCCGGGGCCCCGTCACTGTCGTCCCGGGAGCCGTCACCCCTGACACCGCGGGCCGTTGCCGGGCGCAGACCGCCGGTACGGCCGGCGCGAGCTCCTCCGGGAATCGCCCCGGACCCGGGCGCCGACGAGGTCCGCGATGCGGGCCGGCAGCCGCGTCGCGTCAGGGGGCATGGCCTGCCCCCGCCGTGCCGGGAGCCCCGGCGTCGGGGGGAGGGCCCCGCTGCGCGGAGCGTGTCCCCTCCCCGCCCCTTCCCGAAACGCCTCAATCGCCGGCGAGGCTCAAAGAACGGGGCTCCGCCCCCGAACCCCCGCGCCTCAAACGCCGGCGGGGCTGGATTTGCCGCTGCGCGGCAAAATTTCAGCCCGCGGCGTTTGAGCGCGCCGGGCGCGGAGCGCACGGAACGGGGCCCGGGGCCGTAGGACCCGGTTTCTGGGGGCACCTCCCAGCGGTAGCTGGGGGAGAAGGGGCGGGGTGGGGAACGGCTCCGCGCAGCGGCAGCTTCGCCCCCGGTCACCGTTTCGCGGGGGAGGGGACGGCGGGCTCGCCGCTACCCGGGGCCGCGGCGAGCCCCCGCCCAGGCAGCGCGCAGGACCATCCCGGCCAGGACCGGCGCGTCGGCGAGCGACACCCCAGAGGCGTCACCTCCAGGCAGGTCCGCCCGGTGGGGGCCGGCCGCCCGAACGCCCTCGTGTCTCCGGACGGGTCACCGCGGCGAGGGCCCCGGCGGGTGCGGACGCGCCGGAAAGGATCACGTTTCACCAACGAATGCGGCGGCGGCGCTGCGCTCGAAGCGTGGCCTACGGGAACGGGATCCGCCGGTGAGAAGTCCCGTATCGCACTCTCCGGGTGGCTTTCGACCCCGTCAACGGGCAGGCGCAGCCGCCCCGGCAAGGCCCCGATTCCACATGTGGGCGCGGGCCTGAAATAGTTCCCCCGGATGTTAGCCATCCCTAGACTCCCTGGCGTCGGACTCCCTGACGGCCAGGGGGATTCTCGGGGGACCTAAGTGGGGCTGGAGTGCCGGAACTCGTACTGGAATTGAACGGAAGGACCTGGACGCTCGATCCGTCCAGGTCGTACTCGCTGGGGCGCGACCCCCAGGGAGACGTGGTGATCGACGACGCCCGGGTGTCCTGGCGCCATGCCACCATCGCCTGGAACGGCCGCGGTTGGGGCATCGAGGACCACGGCAGCACCAACGGCACGTACGTGCACGGTGCGAGGGTCCAGCAGACGGAGCTCGTGCCCGGCACGCCCGTGCACCTGGGCAACGCGACCGACGGCCCGCGGCTGAATCTGAGCGTCGCCGGCGCAGCGCAGCACGCGCACGGTGTGCCGCAGCAGGCCGCGCCGCAGCAGCAGGCGCCGGCGTACCAGGCCCCGGCCCAGGCGCAGGCCCAGGCGCCCGCCTACCAGGCGCCGGTGCAGGGTCAGGCTCCCGCCTACCAGCAGCCGCAGCAGGGCTGGCCGCAACAGCAGCAGCACCAGCAGCAGCCGCAGCACCAGCAGCCGCAGTTCCCGCAGCAGCAGGGCGCCGCCGCACCCGCGGCCCAGCCCGGATACGGCGGCGACCGCAGCCCGACGACGTTCCACCAGATCGCCGTCGGCCGCGTCATGCGCATCGGCCGCGCCCTGGACAACGAGCTCGTCGTTTCCGACCTCCAGGTCTCGCGCCACCACGCGGAGTTCCGCTCCGCCGGCGGCCGCTTCGAGATCCACGACCTCGGCAGCCACAACGGCACGTACGTCAACGGCCAGCCGCTGCCCAAGTCCGGCACCGCGCTGCTCGGTCCGAACGACATCGTCGGCGTCGGCCACTCCACCTTCCGGATCGTCGGCGACCGCCTCGAGGAGTTCGTCGACTCCGGTGACGTCTCCTTCTCGGCCCGCCACCTCACGGTCACGGTCGACGGCGGCAAGCAGATCCTCAAGGACGTCACCTTCGGCGTCCCGGAGAAGTCGCTGATCGGCGTCATCGGCCCCTCCGGCTCCGGCAAGTCGACCCTGCTCAAGGCGCTGACCGGCTACCGGCCCGCCGACCAGGGCGAGGTGCTCTACGACAACCGCAACCTGTACAAGCAGTTCGCGGAGCTCCGCCAGCGCATCGGCCTGGTCCCGCAGGACGACATCCTGCACAAGGAGCTCAAGGTCCAGACGGCCCTGAAGTACGCCGCCAAGCTCCGCTTCCCCGGCGACACCGCCGAGTCCGAGCGCGCCGCCCGCATCGACGAGGTGCTGCGCGAGCTCAAGCTCGACATCCACAAGGACAAAAAGATCACCGCGCTCTCGGGTGGTCAGCGCAAGCGCGTGTCCGTGGCCCTGGAGCTGCTCACCAAGCCGTCGCTGATCTTCCTGGACGAGCCGACCTCCGGCCTCGACCCGGGCATGGACCGCGACGTCATGCAGCTGCTGCGCGGCCTCGCCGACGACGGCCGCACCGTCCTCGTCGTCACCCACTCCGTGGCAGAGCTGTCCCTGTGCGACAAGCTGCTGGTCATGGCGCCGGGCGGCTCGGTCGCGTACTTCGGCCCGCCGGACGAGGCGCTGAACTTCTTCGGCTACAGCACCTGGGCGGACGTCTTCTCGGCCTTCGAGAACTACCGCGACTACGACTGGGCCGGCCGCTGGAAGGGCTCGCAGCACTACCAGCTGTACGCCGCCGACCTCGACGCGGTGGCCCCGCAGCAGGTCGCGATGCAGCCGCAGCAGATGATCCCGCCGAAGGCGCAGGGCTGGGGCGACCAGCTGTGGACCCTGATGCGCCGCTACCTGTCCGTCATCGCCTCCGACCGGGGCTTCCTGGCCCTCATGGTGATCATGCCGGCGGTCATCGGCATCGTCTCCACGGTGATCCCGGCGAAGTTCGGCCTGGCGCCGCCGACGCCGCCGAGCCGCTTCAACGGCGATGCCGGCACGATCATGCTGATCCTCGCGGTCGGCATGTGCTTCTCCGGTTCCGCCAACTCGGTCCGTGAGCTGATCAAGGAGCGGGTCATCTACGAGCGGGAACGCGCGACGGGCCTGTCCCGTTCGGCGTACCTGATGTCGAAGGTGATCGTCCTCGGCGTCATCACCGCCTTCCAGAGCGTGATCATGTGCGCGATCGCCTTCACCCCGCGCAAGCTCCCCGTCGAGGGCGTGTTCACTGACCCGGCCACCGAGCTCTGCATCTCGGTGATCGCGCTCGGCCTCACGTCGATGATGTTCGGCCTGGTGATCTCCTCGCTGGTGAAGACCGCCGAGAAGACCATGCCGCTGCTGGTCATGTTCGCGATCATCCAGGTCGTCTTCACGGGCCTGCTGTTCCAGATCTACGACAAGCCCGGCCTGGAGCAGTTCGCCTGGCTGATGCCGTCGCGCTGGGCCATCGCCGCCGCCGGTACGACCCTGAACCTCGGCAAGCTGATGGCGCCGTTCGACCAGCAGCACCCGGAGAACACCGACCCGCTGTGGGACGCCACGGCCGGCCAGTGGACGCTGAACGTCATCGTCCTGCTCGCCCTCGGCGTCGCCTGCGGCTTCGCGGTCCAGCGACTGCTGCGCCGCCACGAGCCCGAGGTCATGCGCAACTAGCAGGACCGGCCCCGCACGGCCCCGCACCGCAAAACGCCTCAGGGCGGCACCCCCGGATTCGGGTGCCGCCCTGAGGCGTACGAAGAGGTGTTCCGCCGTCAGGCCTAGTAGGCGCTGTTGACGTTGTCGATCGAGCCGTAGCGGTCGGCGGCGTAGTTGGCCGCGGCGACGATGTTGGCGACCGGGTGGTACTGGTCCAGCGGGGTGCCGGGGACGTGGTACGCGAGGAAGGTCGGCTTGATGATCTGCAGCAGGCCGATCGAGGGGACGCCGTTCTTGGCGTTGATGTCCCACAGGTTGATCGCCCGCGGGTTGCCGCTCGACTCGCGCATGATGTTCTTGTACAGGCCGTTGTAGGTGCCCGGGATCTTGTGTTCCTTCATGATCGCGAGCGACTCCTTGATCCAGCCGTCAAGGTTGTTCGCGTACACGGGCTTGCGGGCGGCCGAGCGGCTGGCGGCCGCCTTCGCCTCGCGCGCCTTCTTCGCGGCGGCTGCGGCCTCGGCCTCGGCCTTGGCCTTCGCGGCGGCCGCAGCGTCCTGGGCGCGGGAGGCGGCGATGGTCTGCTGGGCGACGAGGCTGATCTGCGCGGTCTGGGCCTGCGTACCGTCCACGATCTGGGTCCACGCCGCGGGGGCGGCGACGGCGGCCTCGGCCGTTCCGGAGTTGCCGGTGGCGGCCGGGACGACGGTGGCGGCCAGGGCGGCGGCGCCCATGGTGGCGGCAGCGACGAACATCTTGTGCGTCTTGGTCAGACGACGGAGCTTGCCGGGTATGCCGGTTTCGTACATGCGGAGCCACCTCTTCGAATCGCGGGAGCCGCAGGAAAGCGCCGCGATGATCCGGGATCCGCGGCGCCGTGCGACGGGAGCAATTCTTAGCGGGGGCAAAAACAGCTGGCAAAGGTGTGACGTACGAAGCCGCTTAGTGGATCACGGGGCCCCCGCAAACCCGGAACCGAGGCCCCAGGACCCGGCAGAACAGCACTGATGCGGTCTTTACAGGCTTACTAGGGCCCTTCGTAAGTGACCTGGGTCCTATGCGCGGGCTCACATCCGCCACGTAACGGTTTCACCACCCGTTGCCGCTGCAATGCAATCCGTCACCGCATATCAGCCTCAGGTACGAGAAAACCGCCCACGCCCCTCCTCCCCAGGGCGGGCATCCGCCCGCCGACCCCGTCCTCCGGCACGACCCCGTACCACCCCCGCCCGCCGACCCACCGCCCGATTCCGCAGGTCACAGCCGCGAGTACGGTGATCCCATGGACAACGGACCCGGCCGCGGCCTCGCCGCCGTGAGCACCGCGCTGCTCGCCATGAGCCGCCGGCTCGAGGTGCGCGACGTCCTGCGCACGATCGTCGTCTCGGCCCGCGAACTGCTCGACGCCCGCTACGCCGCCCTCGGCGTCCCGGACGACCACGGGGGCTTCGCCCAGTTCGTCGTCGACGGCATCAGCGAGGAGCAGTGGCGCCGCATCGGCCCGCTGCCCCGCCAGCACGGCATCCTCGCCGCGATGCTCCACCAGGACGGCGCCGAGCGGCTGGCCGACGTACGCAAGGACCCCCGCTTCGAGGGCTGGCCCGCCGCCCACCCCGAGATGTCCGACTTCCTCGGCCGGCCCATCCGGGACGGCGAGGAGACCCTCGGCGCCCTCTTCCTCGCCAACAAGAACAGCCCCGGCGGCTTCACCGACGAGGACGAGGAGCTCCTCGCCCTCCTCGCCCAGCACGCCGCCATCGCCCTGACCAACGCCCGCCTCTACGAGCGCAGCCGCGAGCTCACCATCGCCGAGGAGCGCTCCCGCCTGGCCCACGAGCTGCACGACGCCGTCAGCCAGAAGCTGTTCTCCCTGCGGCTGACCGCCCAGGCCGCCGCCGCCCTCGTCGACCGCGACCCGGCCCGCGCCAAGGACGAGCTCCAGCAGGTCGCCGCCCTCGCCGCCGAGGCCGCCGACGAGCTGCGCGCCGCCGTGACCGAGCTGCGCCCCGCCGGGCTCGACGAGGACGGCCTCGTCGCCACCCTCCGCGACCAGGTCCGCGTCCTGGACCGCGCCCACACCGCGCACGTCACCTTCACCTGCGCCGGGATACGGGCCCTGCCCGCCACCCAGGAGGAGGCCCTGCTCCGCGTCGCCCAGGAGGCCCTCCACAACGCCCTGCGCCACTCCGGCGCCGAGCGCGTCGAGGTCGTCCTCGCCCGCCGCGGCGCCGGAGCCGCCCTGACCGTGACCGACGACGGCCGCGGCTTCGACCCCGGCGCGGTCCGCGCGGCCGGCCGCCACCTGGGCCTGGTCTCCATGCGCGACCGCGCGAGCGGAGCCGGAGGCCGTCTCACCGTGCACTCGGAGCCCGGCACGGGCACCACGATCGAGATGGAGGTCCCCGGTGGCTGACATGCCCGACCGGAGCCGAAGCCGCACCAGCACCAGCGCCAGTCCCGGCAGCAACCGCAACCGTATTCACGTCCTGCTCGTCGACGACCACCAGGTCGTCCGCCGCGGCCTGCGGACCTTCCTGGAGGTCCAGGACGACATCGAGGTGGTCGGCGAGGCCGGCGACGGGGCCGAGGGCGCCGCCCGAGCCGAGGAGCTGCGGCCCGACGTCATCCTCATGGACATCACCATGCCCGGCACCGACGGCATCGAGGCCCTGCGCCGGCTGCGCGCACAGGCGAACCCCGCACGCGTACTGATCGTCACCAGCTTCACCGAGCAGCGCACCGTCGTCCCCGCCCTGCGGGCCGGCGCGGCGGGATACGTCTACAAGGACATCGACCCCGACGCCCTCGCAGCGGCCATCCGCTCCGTCCACGCCGGACACGTCCTGCTCCAGCCGGAGGTGGCCGAGGCGCTGCTGTCCCAGGAGGAGCAGCCCGCCGCCGGCCGCGGCGGCTCCCTGACCGACCGGGAGCAGGAGGTCCTCTCCCTCATCGCCGACGGCCGCTCCAACCGGGAGATCGCCCGCGCGCTCGTGCTGTCCGAGAAGACCGTCAAGACGCACGTCTCGAACATCCTGATGAAACTGGACCTCGCGGACCGCACCCAGGCGGCGCTGTGGGCCGTACGGCACGGCGCAGGCTGACGGCCCGCTCCGTTACGGAATTCATACTGTCGGGTGTATGTCGCCCACATGGCGTATCCCCTGCGCCGGGCGGACGTTCTCCATGGCGTGCCGCGGCGGACGGCCGCGGCAGACGCTCGGGAGGACGAGAACGTGAAGAACACCAAGAAGGCCACTGCCATCGCCCTGATCGCGGGCGGCCTCCTTGCCGCGGGAGCCGGCGTCTCCTCGGCCCACGGCAACGGCGCCTCGGCCTGCGGCGAGGCGGCGGGCTCGCCCGGCGTGGCCTCCGGGAACCTGGTCCAGGCCCCCGTGGACGTCCCCGTGAACGTGGTCGGCAACACCGTCACCGTCGTCGGCCTGCTGAACGGCGTCTGGGGCAACACCGGCGTCAACCACTGACGCAGCCCCCGCCCACGGCCCTGCCTCCCCCCACTCTCCCCGGGAGGCAGGGCCGCAGCACGTCCCGGCCCGCCGTCAGCCCCGCTCGCGCTCCTCCACCGCGGCGTTGTACGCCGCGACCAGCGCACGCCGCGCCACCCGCTCCACCGGACGCAGCGCCTCCGCCCGCGCCGCCATCTCCGACGCCGCCACCGCACCCCCGTGCCCGTGCTCGTACGCCATCGACACCAGCAGGTCCACCCGCTGCGCCAGGGCCAGCACCCGCACCGCCCGCGCCGGGTACCCCGGGGCCAGCACCTCCCGCCCGGCCTCCGCCCGCGCCCGGTACGCCGACAGCGCGGCCTCCGCCACCGGCCCCGAAGCCGCCACGTCCAGCCGGGTCAGCACCACCGTCGCCTCCCGCACCGCCTCGGCCAGCTCCCGCTCCGCCTCACCGAGCGAGGGCACGTCCGCCGGCGGGGCCTCCCGCACCGGCAGGCAGTGCCACACCACCTCCACGTGCACGTCACCCGCCGGCCCCGCCTCGCGGACCTCCGGCACCAGACCCAGCGCCGCCCCCACCGCGATCACCGCCTCCTCGGCCTCCAGCGCCCGCGCATTGAACTCCGGCGGCCCGCTCAGCCCCAGCGGATGCCCCGGCGCCGGCAGCGCCACCCGCAGCCCGCTGACCCCCAGCGCCCGCAGCCGCCCCAGCGCCAGCGTCAGCCCCACCGGAGCCGGCTCGCCCGGCAGCCCCTCCACCCGGTGCACGGCATCCGCGCCCACGATCGACAGCACGGCCTCGTCGGGCGAGACCAGACCGGCCAGCAGCGCGTTCCCCCAGGCGGCCAGCCGCCCTGAACGTGGTTCGAAAAGCATCCCCCCACTCTACGGACCGGCCCCGATCCGGCCCCGCTGCCGTCCTGGCGCCCGGACCGCTCGCCGAGTGGCGTAGGTTTTCCTCTGGGGCTGCGCCGCCTACCGGTGCACAGACGAACCGACACTGCAAGGGGAGACAACGCGCTCATGAGCGATGTACTGGAGCTTGAGGACGTATCCGTGGTCCGCGAGGGCCGGGCTCTGGTGGACCAGGTCTCCTGGTCGGTCAAGGAAGGGGAGCGCTGGGTCATCCTCGGCCCCAACGGCGCCGGGAAGACCACCCTGCTCAACGTCGCCTCCAGCTACCTCTTCCCCACCAAGGGCACCGCCACCATCCTCGGCAGCACCCTCGGCAAGGTGGACGTCTTCGAGCTGCGCCCCCGCATCGGCATGGCCGGCATCGCCATGGCCGACAAGCTCCCCAAGC
Source organism: Streptomyces sp. NPDC046876 (assembly GCF_040645035.1). Taxonomy (NCBI): domain Bacteria; kingdom Bacillati; phylum Actinomycetota; class Actinomycetes; order Kitasatosporales; family Streptomycetaceae; genus Streptomyces; species Streptomyces sp. NPDC046876. Next base: position 27,920 of record NZ_JBEYXK010000075.1, read on the forward strand.
GCCAGACCGTCCTCGAGACCGTCCTCACCGCCGCCTACGGCATGACGGCCACCTGGCAGGAGGAGTACGAGGAGGTCGACGAGCAGCGCGCCCGCGCCTTCCTCGACCGCCTCGGCATGACCGAGTACCTCGACCGGAAGTTCGGCACCCTCTCCGAGGGCGAGCGCAAGCGCACCCTGATCGCCCGCGCCCTGATGACCGACCCCGAGCTCCTCCTCCTCGACGAGCCCGCCGCCGGCCTCGACCTCGGCGGCCGCGAGGACCTCGTACGCCGGCTCGGCCGGCTCGCCCGCGACCCGCTCGCGCCCTCCATGGCCATGGTCACCCACCATGTCGAGGAGATCGCCCCCGGCTTCACCCACGTCCTGATGATCCGCCAGGGCAAGGTCGTCACCGCCGGCCCCATCGACCTCGAACTCACCTCCCGCAACCTCTCCCTCTGCTTCGGCCTCCCGCTCATCGTCGAGCAGAACGGCGACCGCTGGACCGCCCAGGGCCTGCCGCTGCGCTAGACCGCACCCTGTCCCGACCGCGCCCGCCCGACCTACCATGACCATGTGAACATCGACGCGTGGGTGTGGTGGCTCATCGGCGCGGTCGGACTGGGCATCCCCCTCGTCCTGACCGCCATGCCGGAGTTCGGCATGTTCGCCGTCGGCGCGGTCGCGGCCGCCGTCACCGCTGCCTTCGGCGGCGGAACCGTCGCCCAGGTACTGGTGTTCGTCATCGTGTCGGTCGCGCTCACCGCCGTCGTCCGCTCGATCGCCAACCACCACCGCGACCAGCGGCCCCAACACCGCACCGGCATCGACGCGTTGAGGGGCAGATCCGCCCTCGTCCTCGAACGGGTCGACGGCAGCGGAGGACGCATCAAACTCGCGGGTGAGATCTGGTCCGCCCGCGCCCTCGACGCCGACTCCAGCTTCGAGCCGGGCCAGCAGGTGGACGTCGTCGAGATCGACGGGGCCACCGCCGTCGTCATGTGAGCCAAGGAGCCGACCCGCGGCCCCGGGGTCTGCGAGACTCCGCTTCAACGGGGCAGCACAGACAGCCGGAAAGGCACGGGGAACCGCATGCAACCGATCATCATCGTCCTGATCATCCTGGTGGTTCTGGTCTTCATCGCCCTGGTCAAGACGATCCAGGTGATCCCGCAGGCCAGCGCCGCCATCGTCGAACGATTCGGCCGCTACACCCGCACCCTCAACGCGGGCCTCAACATCGTCGTCCCGTTCATCGACTCCATCCGCAACCGCATCGACCTGCGCGAGCAGGTCGTGCCGTTCCCGCCGCAGCCGGTCATCACCCAGGACAACCTGGTCGTCAACATCGACACCGTCATCTATTACCAGGTGACCGACGCCCGCGCCGCGACGTACGAGGTCGCCAGCTACATCCAGGCCATCGAGCAGCTCACCGTCACCACGCTGCGCAACATCATCGGCGGCATGGACCTGGAGCGGACCCTGACGTCCCGCGAGGAGATCAACGCGGCCCTGCGCGGGGTCCTCGACGAGGCCACCGGCAAGTGGGGCATCCGCGTCAACCGCGTCGAGCTCAAGGCCATCGACCCGCCGACCTCCATCCAGGACTCGATGGAGAAGCAGATGCGCGCCGACCGCGACAAGCGCGCCTCGATCCTCCAGGCCGAGGGCGTCCGGCAGTCGGAGATCCTCAAGGCGGAGGGCGAGAAGCAGTCCGCGATCCTGCGCGCCGAGGGCGAGGCCAAGGCCGCCGCCCTCAGGGCCGAGGGCGAGGCACAGGCCATCCGCACCGTCTTCGAGTCCATCCACGCCGGCGACGCCGACCAGAAGCTCCTCGCCTACCAGTACCTCCAGATGCTCCCGAAGATCGCCGAAGGCGACGCCAACAAGCTCTGGATCGTCCCCAGCGAGATCGGCGACGCCCTCAAGGGCCTCTCCGGCGCCATGGGCAACTTCGGCCCCATGGGCGGGGGATCGGGCTTCAACCCCCTCAACTCCGCCAAGGCCACCGGCAACAACGGCCAGAACAACGGAAACAACGGGGGCAACGGCGCGGACCGCCGAGAGCAGCCCCCGATCGACTGACCCCGAACACCCGACGGCCCGTCCCCTCCTGCATGATCAGTGAGGCCCCTCGACCTTCATGGCGGGGAGGCGTCTCACTCATGCAAAGGGGATGGCCCAGTCCATGTCCATGTTCATGTCGTCCATGTCGTCCATGTCGTCCATGTCGTTCATGCCGTCCGTGTCGATGTCCCCCTGGGAAGCAGCCGCGGTGTTCGCCGCCGGCATCGGCGCCGGCACCATCAACACCATCGTCGGCTCAGGCACCCTCATCACCTTCCCGGTCCTGCTCGCCACCGGACTCAGCCCGGTCACGGCCAACGTGTCCAACACCCTCGGCCTCGTCCCCGGCTCCCTCAGCGGGGCCTTCGGCTACCGCAAGGAGCTCCGCGGCCAGCGCGCCCGCATCCTCCGCCTCGGCGCCGTCTCGATCGTCGGCGGACTCGCCGGCGCCGTCCTGCTCCTGACCCTCCCCTCGGACTCCTTCGACACGATCGTCCCCGTCCTCATCGGACTGGCCCTCGTGCTCGTCGTCCTCCAGCCCCGCCTCGCGGCCGCCCTGCGCCGCCGCCAGGAAGCCTCCGGCACCGACCCCGCACACCCCGACGGCGGAACCCCCCTGCTCGCCGGCATGCTGCTCTCCAGCGCTTACGGAGGCTACTTCGGCGCCGCCCAGGGCGTGCTCTACCTCGGCCTCATGGGCCTGCTGCTCCACGAGGACCTGCAGCGCATCAACGCCGTCAAGAACGTCATCGCCGCCCTCGTCAACGGGACCGCCGCCGTCGTCTTCCTCTTCGTCGCCGACTTCGACTGGACGGCCGTCCTCCTCATCGCCGTCGGCTCGACCCTGGGCGGCCAGATCGGCGCCAAGGTGGGCCGCCGCCTCCCGCCGACCGCCCTGCGCGCCGTCATCGTCGCCGTCGGCACCATCGCCATCGTCCAACTCCTGCTGCGCTGACCGCCGCACCCCCGACGCACACGACGACGTCCCGCCCCCCCTCGAGGGGGAGCAGGACGTCGTCGTCACACCCGCACGGCACTACGCCGACGGCGCCAGCCACTCCGGCAGCGCCTCCCGCTCCGCGGCAGCGAGACCGAACAACATCGCATCCGTGGGCGTCGGCACGAAGGGCCTGCGCAGCAGCGGCATCCCCGCCTGCTCCGGCGTCCGGTCCGCCTTGCGGTGGTTGTCCTCCGCGCAGGAGGCCACCGTGTTCAGCCACGTGTCACCGCCGCCCTGCGCCCGCGGCACCACGTGGTCCACCGTCGTCGCGCGCCTCCCGCAGTACGCGCACCGGTGCTGGTCACGGACCAGCACCCCCCGCCGCGACCACGGGGCATGTCTTCGGAACGGCACCCGCACATACCGGCACAACCGGATCACCCGCGGCACCGGAAGCTCCACCGCCTGGGCACGGACACGCAGTTCGGGATGCGACTGTTCGACGACCGCCTTGTCCTGGAGCACCAGGACCACAGCCCGGTTCAACGTCACCGTCGACAGCGGCTCGAAGCTCGCATTCAGCACCAGCGTGTCCCGCATCTCGCCCACCTCCCGTGCGCAGGCCCGCGACCACCCTGGCTGCAGGGCCCGCACCCACTCTGGCCGCGCGCGCCACGCGGGACAACGCAATAAAAATGCCCGGCCCTGGTCGCCTTTAGACCAGGACCGGGCAAACGGAAAGCGAACGATCAGCCCGCGGGCGCCTCGTACTCACCGATCAGCTGCGCCCGCCCCAGCGTGTGGAAGCGCAGGTTGAACCCGACCGCCGCGGGCGTCGCGTCCGCACCCGGACCCAGCTTCTCCTGGTCCACCGCGTACACCGTGAACACGTACCGGTGCCGCTCCCCGGCCGGCGGAGCAGCCCCGCCGAAGTCACTCGTGCCGTAGTCGTTGCGCACGTGCACCGCCCCGGCGGGCAGGCCCTCGAACTTTCCGCTGCCCGCCCCGGCCGGCAGCTCCGTGACCGAAGCGGGCAGGTCGAACAGCACCCAGTGCCAGAACCCGCTGCCCGTCGGCGCGTCCGGGTCGAAGCAGGTCACCGCGAAGCTCTTCGTGCCCTCCGGGAACCCCTCCCACCGCAGGTGCGGCGAGACGTTCCCGCCCTCCAGCACCTGGGCCTCTCCCAGCTCCCCGCCCGGCTGCAGGTCGGCACTCTCCACCGAGAAGGCGGGTACCTCCGGATGGAAATCGTGCGGAAGGGGCGCCCTCTTCTGCTCGGCCACGCTGAACCTCCTGATCGCGAACCGGTGCCGGACGGCCCCGGCACCGGCCCCGAGCCTAGAACCAGTTGCGCTGCGAACCCACCGAAGCGATCCACTGGTTGAGGTAGGCGGCCCAGTCGGTGCCCTCGTACGAGTGCAGCCCCACCTGGAAGCAGCGGTACGTGTCGCTGCCCTCGGTGAACAGACCCGACTTCTTGTCCATCTCCAGCACCACGTCCATCTCGCGGCCGTCCGCGATGAACGTCAGCTCCACCTGGTTCAGACCCCGGTACTGCGACGGCGGCAGGAACTCGATCTCCTGGTAGAAGGGCAGGGACTGCCGCGTGCCCCGGATGTGCCCCCGCTCCATGTCCGCACTGCGGAACGAGAAGCCGAGGCGGCGGAACGCGTCCAGGATCGCCTGCTGCGCCGGCAGCGGGTGGACGTTGATCGGGTCGAGGTCGCCGGCGTCCACCGCACGCGCGATCTCCAGCTCGGTGCTCACCCCGATGTTCATCCCGTGCAGGTGGTGGCCCTCGAAGTGCGTGATCGGGGTCTCCCAGGGGATCTCCAGACCGAACGGCACCACGTGCAGGGCGCCGGGCTGCACCTTGAAGGCGCCGCCGAGCCGCTGCTTGGTGAAGACGATGTCCTGCTTGTACTCCTGGTCGCCGCCCTCCACCTCGACCCGGGCCTGGAGGCCGACGTTCAGCCCCTCGATCTGCTGCTCCACGGACCCGCCCTGGATGCGGACCTCGCCCTGGACGATGCCACCGGGCACCACGTTCGGCTCGGTGATGATCGTGTCCACGGAAGCACCACCGGCACCCAGCGCGGCGAACAGCTTCTTGAACCCCATTCCAGACTCCCCTTGAAGGCTCGTGCGACTACCCCTTACATACGCGGAACCTTAGGGCCCGGTTGCAGGAGGACGCGTTCCACTACGCTCGACCGGATGAGCGCGCGCACCGACCGTACGCCCCTGCCCCGGTCCTTCTTCGACCGCCCGGTCCTCACCGTGGCCCCGGACCTCCTCGGCCGCATCCTGGTCCGCCGTACTCCCGAGGGCCCCATCGAACTGCGCATCACGGAGGTCGAGGCGTACGAGGGCGAGGCCGACCCCGGCTCCCACGCCTACCGCGGCCGCACCCAGCGCAACGCATCGATGTTCGGTCCGCCCGGACACGCGTACGTCTACTTCATCTACGGCATGTGGTTCAGCCTCAACCTGGTGTGCGGTCCGCCGGGCCACGCGAGCGGTGTCCTGCTCCGGGCGGGCGAGATCACGGTGGGCGCCGAGCTGGCCCGCAAACGTCGACTTTCGGCCAGAAGCAACAAGGAACTCGCCAAAGGCCCCGCCCGCCTGGCGACCGCCCTGGCCGTGGACCGCACCCTCGACGGCGCGGACCTCTGCGCAGGCCCCGATTCCCCGCTGTCCCTGCTGGCCGGCACCCCCATCCCGCGCGACCTGGTCAGCAACGGCCCCCGCACAGGAGTCAGCGGCGCCGGCGCCGGCCACCCCTACCGCTACTGGATCACGCACGACCCGACGGTGAGCCCCTACCGCGCCCATGCGCCACGCCGCCGCTCAACTTGACTCGCCCTTGGCGGACCCCTAACGTAGCCCGAGCCGCTTGAACGGGTCACTGTCGTCGACAGCCCCCGGAGCGGCCAACCCACCACCTACGACTTACCCCCTGACGGGGTCGAATTCGGCATGCCCGAATTCGGATCCGGCAGCTCGATTATGAGTTGCGGAGGGCAAGCGCTAAAGTGGTGGAACGCCGAAAGGGAAACGCGAAAGCGGGAACCGGAAAGCGAAACCCGCTTCGACCGGGAATCGGACGCGAAAGAGTCTGATAGAGTCGGAAACGAAGAAAGAACGAAAGCCCGGAGGAAAGCCCGACAGGGTGAGTACAAAGGAAGCGTCCGTTCCTTGAGAACTCAACAGCGTGCCAAAAATCAACGCCAGAAGTTGATACCCCGTCCACTCCGGTGGATGAGGTTCCTTTGAAAAGACCTTCAGGGCTCACCTCGGTGAGTGCTTGGAGGCAACAACACAGCGAGGACGCAGTGGTCAGTCGGTCATATTCCGACCGTGGCTGACCCGCTCAACGTGGTGTGCACCCGATTACGGGTAAACATTCATGGAGAGTTTGATCCTGGCTCAGGACGAACGCTGGCGGCGTGCTTAACACATGCAAGTCGAACGAT
>NZ_JBEYXK010000076.1:0-34016 GCF_040645035.1 Streptomyces sp. NPDC046876
GTCGCCCCCCCCGTGTTGTCCACCCGCGCGGGCTGGATTTTCCAGCCCCGCCGGCGTTTGAGGCGCGGGGTCCGGGGCGGAGCCCCGATCTTTGAGCCGCGCCGGCGATTGAGGCGAGCGGGGGCCGGGGCCGCAGGACCCGGTTTCGGGAAGGGGCGGGGAGGGGACAGGCTCCGCGCAGCGGGGGCCAGCGGGCCCCTACAGCCAGCCCTTTTCGCGGGCTGCGCGGACCGCTTCGGCCCGGTTGCGGGCGGCCATCTTCTGGATGGCCGTGGAGAGATAGTTGCGCACCGTGCCCTGGGACAGGTGGAGCGCGGCCGCCAGCTCGGCGTTGGTCGCCCCGTTCTCCGCGGCCCGCAGCACCTCCCGCTCCCGATCGGTCAGCGGGTTCGCCCCCTCCGCGAGGGCCGCGGCCGCCAGCGTCGGGTCGATCACCCGCTCCCCCGCCATGACCTTCCGCACCGCCTCCGCCAGCTGCGCGGCAGGCGCGTCCTTGACCAGGAACGCCGAGGCCCCGGCCTCCATCGCGCCCCGCAGGTAGCCGGGCCGGCCGAAGGTGGTCAGGACGACGATCTGCAGCCGCGGCAGCGCCTCCCGCAGGGCGGCGGCGGCCTCGATGCCGGTCATGCCGGGCATCTCTATGTCCAGCAGGGCGACGTTCACGTCGTGCGCCCGGGCGGCGGCCACCACCTCGTCGCCGCGGGCCACTTGGGCCACCACCTCGATGTCGGGCTCCAGGCCGAGCAGGGCCGCGAGGGCCTCGCGGACCATGGACTGGTCCTCGGCGAGGAGGATCCGGATGGGTCGTGCGGCGGTCATGCCCTTGATCCTAGGGGGATGCGGGCCAGCAGGCGGAAGCCCTTCTTGCCCGCAGGCCCGGCCGACAGGCTTCCGCCCACGGCCGCGAGACGCTCCGTCAGGCCGGTCAGGCCGTTGCCCGGCGGCGCCTGTCCGCCCGCGCCGTCGTCCGCGACCGACAGCTCGACCATCTCCCCGGCCAGGGTCTGGCGGCGTTCCAGGGCGACGGTGCAGCGCTTGGCCCCGCTGTGGCGGACCACGTTGGTCACCGCCTCGCGCAGCGACCAGGCCAGGGCCGCCTCCACCTCCTCCGGCAGCCCGTCGACGGCCTCGGCCGGAAGGTCCGCCGCCACGCCGGCCGCGGTCAAGGCGGTACGCGCGCCGGCGAGTTCGCCCGGCAGGGTCGCCCGCCGGTAGCCGCTCACGGCCTCCCGTACGTCGACCAGGGCCTGCCGGCTGACCCGCTCGATGTCGGCGACCTGCTGGGCGGCCTGCTCGGGGTGGCCGGGCAGCATCCGGCCCGCGAGCTCGCTCTTGAGCGTGATCAGCGAGAGCGAGTGGCCCAGCAGGTCGTGCAGGTCGCGGGCCATCCGCAGCCGCTCCTCGTTGGCCGCGAGCTGCGCCACGGTGGCCCGCGCCTGCCGGAGTTCGATCATGGTCCGGATCAACTCGCGGACCCCGACCATCGCGAACCCGCCCATCAGGGCCGGGACCACCAGCGAGGCCAGGTATTCGTCCCAGCCGGGCAGCGCCGGAGCCACCACCATCATCAGCGCGGTCGCGGCCGGCACCGACCAGCGGGACATCTCCCCCGGCAGGGCGGCGCCGGAGGAGATGGAGACGTAGACGAAGAGCACCAGCCACTCGCGGCCCAGGCTCAGCGACAGCACCGAGGCCAGGGTGGTGAGCACCGCGAGGGCGATCAGGACCCGGCGTACCGGCAGCTGCCGTTCCGGGTGGAAGACCAGCACCAGGTAGGAGGCGACGAAGGCCAGCAGGCCCAGGCCTCCGAGCAGCCGGGCCGTGCTGCCGTGACCACCGCTGACCAGGTCGGTGACGGGAGCGCTGAGGTAGAAGAGCCAGATGGCGATCCAGAGGCTCTTCACCACCTTGTGGACGGTGGTCTCGGGTCCGTGGCCGATCCGGCTCACGCCGTCGGCCTCCTGCGTCAGCGCCACGGGTTCAAGCCTTCAGTGAGTCCTTGCGGTACAGCCAGGCGGCCGCACCGGTGAACAGTACGAAGTAGACGGCCAGGATCGCCACGTCCTTGATGTGCGGGGCGCCGCCGAGCTCGATGGCCTGGCCGAGGCCCGCGTACGCCCGGGTGGGCAGCCACTCGCAGATGTCCTGCAGCCACTGCGGGAAGTTGGCGGTGGGCATCCACAGGCCGCCCAGGATGGACAGGCCGAAGTAGACGAGCATCGACAGGGGGCGGACGTTGTCCGCGGTGGCCAGGTAGCCGATGGCGACGCCGAGGGCGGCGAAGACCAGGCTGCCGGCCCAGATGGAGCCGGTCAGGGCCAGCCACTGCCAGACCTCGAAGCGGACGTCCTTGACGGCCGCGGCGACCACGAACACGGCGAGGATGGAGGGCAGGGACAGCACGCCGGCGCTGGCGGTCTTGCCGAGCACGTAGCCGCGCCCGGGCAGGGCGGTCAGGCGCAGCTGGCGCACCCAGCCCTTCTCGCGCTCCTTGGCGATGCGCTCGCTGTTGCCCATCAGGACGGCGGTCAGCGCGCCGAAGGAGGCCATGGCGACCATGTAGAAGGCCGGCATGGTCAGTTCGGTGCCCAGGACCTTCGTGGTGCCGTCCAGGGTGCCGCCGAGCATCAGGAACAGGGCGGCCGGGTAGAGCAGGGAGAAGAACAGGTACTTCTTGTTGCGCAGGGCGCGGGTGACTTCGAGCTTGATGAGCTGGTTCATGACGCGGCGGCCTCCTCGGCCTCGGTGAGGGCGATGAAGGCCTGTTCCAGGCCAAGACCGGCGACTTCCAGGTTCCGCGGGTAGAGGCCGAGCGCGTACACGGCGTGGACCGTGGCGTCGGCGTCGCGCGACTGGAGCTTGACGGTCTCGCCGTGCCGCTCGTACGAGGTCAGGTACGGCAGGGCGCGCAGCGCGGCCTCGTCCACGGGGGCGTCCGCGGCCAGGTCGAAGGCGATCCGGCGGGCGCCGGCCTTGGCCTTGATCTCGGCGGCGGTGCCGTCGGCGAGGAGGCGGCCCTTGTTCAGGACGAGGACGCGGTCGGCGATCGCGTCGGCCTCCTCCAGGTAGTGGGTGGCGAACAGGACGGTGCGGCCTTGCGCGGCCTGCTCGCGCATGGTGGCCCAGAAGGCCTGGCGGGAGGTGACGTCCATGCCGGTGGTGGGCTCGTCGAGGACGATCAGGTCGTTGCGTCCGGCGGTGGCGAGCGCGAAGCGGACGCGCTGCTCCTGGCCGCCGGAGAGCTTGTTGACCATGCGGTCGGCGATCTCGGTGATGCCGGCGCGGCTGAGGACCTCGTCCACCGGGTAGCGGCGGGGGTGCAGGGCGCAGCCGAGGGCGACGATCTCGCGGACGCTGACGTCCTCCATCAGGCCGCCGCTCTGGAGCATCGCCCCGACGCGGCCGGACGCGACGGCCTCGCGCGGGCTGGTGCCGAAAAGCCTGACGGTGCCGGAGTCGGCGGGGCGCAGGCCGAGGAGGAGGTCGAGGGTGGAGGACTTGCCGGCGCCGTTGGGGCCGAGCAGTGCGACGGTCTCACCCGGGTGGAGTTCGAGGGAGAGGCCGTCGACCGCGCGGACCGCGCCGTAGCTCTTGGTCACGTCGTGGAAGCTCACCACGGTGCCGGCACCGGGTCCGGTGTCCTTCGCGGCGGTGGGGTGCGCCGAGGTCGTCGTCGTCATGCCCCAAGATTCGCCCGTACGGGGGTGTGCGCGGCAGTGTCTGCCGTCGTGAGCGGCGGATGACAGATGTCATGCGGGCGGTGTGACAGGCCGCCCGGGCAGCGCGGGGCCCCCGTCCCGGGCAGCGCGGGAGCCCCCGTCCCGGGCCGGGACGGGGGCTCCTGTACTGCGTGTGCGTGCGTCGGGCGGGGCCGTCAGCTGGGGTTGGTGTCGATCGTGGCGGTGCGCTCGGCGGGGGTCTTGCCGCGCAGGGCCTTGCCGAGGGCGCCGGCGACGTCCTGCGGGGTGACCGGGGTCTTCTCGCCGGTGCCGCGGGTGATCAGGACGCCGTCGAAGCTGTTGCCGTACGTGGCCTTGAGCGCCTCGAGGTCGTACTTCTCGACCAGGTGCCCGTCGACGGCCTGCATGCTCAGGATCTTGGGCAGGGACTTGGGGCCGAAGGGGAGGGACTTGGTGCCCGCCTTGACGGTGGCGACGCCGGACATGGCGGGCTCGGCGAACTCCTTCATGGCCCGGTCCAGTTCGGCCTGGGTGATCGCCGGCTCCTTGGTGGTGACCGGCAGGTCGACCGGGGACGCCTTGCCGGTGGCCACCATGGTGCGGAAGGCCTTGGTGACGAGGTCGGCGGAGGCGCCCGCGTCGAGGGTGGTGCCGGCCTTGCCGGGGACGGCGACGGCCTTGCCGGTGTCGAACTTGATGGTTCCCTCGGTGGCGGTGCCGGCGGTGCCGGCGAGCTCCTGGAGGGCGACCTGGAGCTTCTCCTCGTCGACGGGGATCACGGGGTCGGCGATGCGCTCCTGGCCGATGAGCGAGCCGATGACCGTGACGGGGTTGTAGTCGCTGCCCGCGGCGTTGCGGACCGTGGTCTGGGCGTCGAGGGAGAGTCCGGCCTTCTCGGGCTTGAGCTCGACCTGCTTGCCGCCGACGGTCAGCTGGAGCGGGGCGGCGGCCCGGCCGCCGAAGGCCGCCTGGATCTTGGCGACGGCCTCGTCGCGGCTGCCGCTGATGTCGACGCCGAGGACGGTGGTGCCCTTGGGGACGTCGGAGTGGTTCAGCAGCAGCCCGGCGCCGTAGGCCACGCCGACGAGGGCGATGAGGCCGCCGCCGATCAGGACCAGCTTGGAGCGGGCCTTGGTGACCTTGGTGGGCTTCGGCGCGGGCTTGGCGGCGGACGGCTTGGGGGCGCGCGGGCCGGGGGCCGGGGGCGCGGGGGCCGGGACCGGGGTGGGCCGCGGCTCGTCCAGCTCGGGGCCGGGCCAGCGCGCGGCCTCGTCGGCGCGCGGGGCGTCGACGGGGAAGGTGCCGAGGGCGGGGCCGCCGGTGGGGCCGGCCGGGCCCGCAGGGCCGGCGGGCCCGTCGAAGGCGGCATCGAACGCGGGGAACGCCTCGGTGGCGGGGCCGGTGTCGGGGTCGCCCGGGAAGGCGGGGAAGCCCTGGGTCGCGCCGACACCGGGGCCGCCGAGCGGGCCGGCGGGGCCGGGGCCGCCGAGGCCGGGGCCGGCGCCGGGGCCGCCGGGGCCGCCGTGGGCAGGCGGCTGCGGGGCCGGGGGCATGCCGGCGCGGCCCGGCGCGTCGAAGCCGGGGCCCGCGGGGGCGCCCGGACGCGGGCCCGCGGGGGCCGGTGCGGGGGCGCCCGGGGCGAATCCGGCCGCGGGGGCGCCGCCGCGGGCGCCGGGGACGCCGGGCGGCGCGGGGGTGCGGACCGGCAGCGGGCCGGGGGCCGGGGCGGAGGGCGTACGGCCGGGCGGCGCGGCCGCGGGGCCGGCGGCCGCCGGGGTGCGGCTCGGCAGCGCCGGGGCCTGGGAGCGCGGCGCGGGCGCGGGCGCGGCGGGCCCGGACTTGCGCGGGGCGAACCAGTTGTTGGCCGCCGGCGCGGGCTCCTCCGGTTCGGCCGGCTCCGCGGGCGCGGCGGACGCAGCGGGTCCGGCGGCCGGTTCGGTCCGCGCCGGCTCCGCCTCCGCCTCCGCGGCGGCGACCGGCTTGCGTACGACCACCGGCGGGATCGGCCGCGAACCCGGGATGTTGATCCGGATGCGGGTCGTCAGGGTGGTCTCGGTCTTCGGCCCGTCGGTGTCGGGCGTGGACGGGTTCGAGGTCACAGAGTTCTCCTCCGAGGCAGTCGCTGCCGGGTCCGTGGACGGGTACTGGCCGGTTCCGTACGGCGGCGTACCCGAGGGGTAGGCGGCTCCGCCGCGCCCCTGGGGCCCGGAGGACGAACGGTCGGTTTCACGACTCAAGGCAGGTTCTCCCGGTTGGCTCCGCCGCCCGTCGTACCGTGCGCGGGCAGCTCGGCGGCCCGACCACCATACTGGCCGAGCCCCGCAGGCAACTGACCTAGGGGAATCACTGGTTCCCCTTCGCTCCTCCCAAGCCCCCCTCGCACGCCGAGCGCCCTGCGGCCCAACCCCCCGCGGGCGCGCACCGAGGCCGAGTTCAACGGCTTGTCAGCGGCCGGGCGGCGCGGCCGAAACCGGCCGGTCGTACGGGAGGCGCAGCGTGGCGCACATCACAGCCACCACGGCCCCACCCAAAAGGTAGGCGTACATGGCGATTCCGGACGAACCGAGCAGGAAGTCGCCCTCGGGGCGCGGTACGCCGAGCGCCACGTACGCCAGGAACCAGCCGACCACGCCGGCGCCCGTGCCCAGCCCGGACCGCAGGGCGATCCGGCCGCCGAGGAAGAGTCCGAAGAGGGCCAGCAGCGCCAGCACGAGGCCGCCGGGGAACCACAGGTCCACGACCAGCCAGCCGGCCAGGCCGGTCGGCACCCCGGCCGCCAAGAGCCCGAGCAGGGCGGCGATCCGCCCCGGGGTCAGGGGCCGGCTCATGCGGGCAGCCCGGCGAACAGGTCCTGCTCGCGCTCGCCGGCGGGGGCGCCGGGGCGGCCGTGGACGAGCTCGTAGTACTCGCGGGCGAACAGCGGCTGGGCGAGGTCGTTGGAGAGCGCGAAGAAGGGGCCGTCCACCGCGATCTGGGTGGCGTGGGCCCGCATCGCGGCCGCCTTGGCCGCCACGACGGCCTCGTCGGCGCCGATCTCGGCGGTGATGCGGTCGTCGGGGACGACGCCGGGCACGTCCTCGGGCGAAGCCAGCCCCGGGAACGGGGTCTTGGTTCCCGGGGCCCGCAGCAGGGCGAAGCCCTCCTCGACCACCGAGCGCGGCACGCGGTTCCAGTAGATCTTCGCGATCTCGTGGGCGTCGCCGAGGTCGCGGCGGTACGTGGGCTCCGCGGCGAGTTCCGCGGCGCGCATGGCGACCCGGTGCGCCTGGATGTGGTCGGGGTGCCCGTACCCGCCCTCGGGGTCGTAGGTGACGAGCACCTGCGGGCGCAGCTCCCGGATCACCTCGACGAGGTGGGCGGCGGCCTCGTCCACCTCCGCCGACCAGAAGGAGCCGGGGCGGCGGTTCTGTTCCACGCCCATCATCCCGGAGTCGCGGAAGCGGCCCGGCCCGCCGAGGAACCGGTGGTCGGTGACGCCCAGTTCCGCCATGGCGGCGGCGAGCTCGCCGATGCGGTGCGGGCCGAGCGCGTCGTCGCGGTCGGCCGCCAGGTGGGCGAGCTCGGCCGGGATGACCTCGCCCTCCTCGCCGAGGGTGCAGGTCACCAGCGCGACGTGCGCCCCCTCGGCCGCGTACTTGGCCATGGTGACGCCGTTGTTGATGGACTCGTCGTCCGGGTGCGCGTGCACCAGGAGCAGACGACGGGCGGGAAGACCGTTCATGGCCCAAGCCTACGATCAACCCGCGCGCGACCTACAGCTTGAGGCCGCTGATCATGCTGGCCACGTTGGTGGTGAGCTGACTGAGGGTCGGCGCGATGGTCGAACTGGCCAGGTAGAACCCGAGGAGCACACAGACGGCGGCGTGTCCCGCCTTCAGGCCCGACCTGCGGACCAGCAGGAAGACGACGATCGCCAGCAGCACCACGGCCGAGATCGAGAGTGCCACGGCGTTTCACCTCCACGTCGAGCGGACATCGGTACGCGTACTCGTACTCAGTGCTCGGCGGAGTCATACCCACCGTGCGCTACGGATCATAACTATCCGTACCAGCGCATCGATCGAATTCCGGCAGCACGAGGGGCGCACGCCGCGCATGCGCAGGGTCACGGGGGTGGCCGGCCGGGGAGCCGGTACGCCTCCCCGGCCGGCCGTCGGCACCCGCACGGCCGCACTTCTCCAGGCTGCCGGGCCCGCATCTCGGGACAGAAACGGTCAAGTTGCCTGCATGTAAACCGGATTGGGACGACAGCAGCCACCACGCCGCGAAATCGCCGCCGTGGCCGAAAATCGCCGTCGACACGAAGCCGTCACCGCCGTGTCGCGCCGAATCCGTCAGGACCCCGCCCGCGCGGACCCGCCCGGCGCGCTCGACAGCACGCTACCCCGCCCGGCCTCCCAAGGCAGCGCGAAGCATGCTCCCGCGCGCCCCGAACTGCCGCCCTGCGCCGGGCGGTGCGCCGGGCACGCCGCCCTCGGTGGCCGGCCCGTTCAGACCGGCGGGTGCAGCGGGCCCCGGGGCGCGGGCGGGGGCGGGAGCTCCCCGGTCGGCGGGACCACCTGCTTCTCCGCCGCGAAGTGGCAGGCCGACGGGTGGGCCGCCGGGCCCGAGGGGAAGACCCCGGGGACCGCCAGCAGCGGGACCTCGGCGGCGCACTTGTCCTGCGCCTTCCAGCAGCGGGTGCGGAAGGGGCAGCCCGACGGCGGGTTCGCCGGCGAGGGGACGTCCCCGCTCAGGATGATCCGCTCCCGGTGGGCGCGGGCCTGGGGGTCCGGCACCGGCACCGCCGACAGCAGGGCCTGGGTGTACGGGTGGGTGGGGTGGTCGTAGATCTGGGTGTCGGTGCCGATCTCCACGATCCGGCCCAGGTACATCACGCCGACCCGGTCGGAGATGTGCCGGACGATCGACAGGTCGTGCGCGATGAACACGTAGCTCAGGTCGAACTCGTCCTGGAGCTTCTCCAGCAGGTTGACCACCTGCGCCTGCACCGACACGTCGAGCGCGGAGACCGGCTCGTCCGCGACGATCACCTCCGGCCGGAGGGCGAGGCCGCGGGCGATCCCGATGCGCTGGCGCTGGCCGCCGGAGAACTGGTGCGGGTAGCGGTTGATGTACTCCGGGTTCAGGCCGACCACGTCCAGGAGCTCCTGGACCCTGCGCCGCCGGTCGCCCTTCGGGGCGGCCTCCGGGTGGATCTCGTACGGCTCGCCGATGATGTCGCCGACCGTCATCCGCGGGTTCAGCGAGGTGTACGGGTCCTGGAACACCATCTGGATGTTGCGCCGCACGGCCTTGAGGGCCCGCCCGGACAGCTTCGTGATGTCCTCGCCCTTGTACGAGATCGCCCCCCTGGTCGGGCGCTCCAGGTTGACCAGCATCTTGGCCACGGTGGACTTGCCGCAGCCCGACTCCCCGACGATGCCCAGGGTTTCGCCCCGGGCGAGGCCGAAGGAGACCCCGTCGACGGCCTTGACCGCGCCGACCTGCTTCTTGAACAGGATGCCCTGGGTGAGCGGGTAGTGCTTGACCAGGTCGCGGACCTCCAGGATGGGCTCAGCCACCGAGGCACTCCTTCCAGAAGAAGCACGCGCTCCTGCGGCCCTCGGCGACGTGGGCCAGCGGCGGCACGTCGGTGCGGCAGACCGCCTGCGCCATCGGGCAGCGCGGGTTGAAGGCGCAGCCGGGCGGGATGGCCAGCAGGCTCGGCGGAAGGCCCTTGATCGCGTAGAGCTCCTGGCCCTTCTGGTCCAGGCGCGGGATCGAGTCGAGCAGGCCGCGGGTGTACGGGTGGGCGGGGGCCCGGTAGAGGTCGTGGACGGGGGCCGCCTCGACGATCCGGCCCGCGTACATCACCGCGATCCGGTCCGCGACGTCGGCGACGACGCCGAGGTCGTGGGTGATCAGGATCAGGCCCATGTTCAGCTCGCGCTGCAGCTCCGCCAGCAGGTCCATCACCTGGGCCTGGACCGTGACGTCCAGGGCGGTCGTCGGCTCGTCGGCGATGATCAGGGAGGGCTCCAGGGCCAGCGCCATCGCGATCATGATGCGCTGGCGCATGCCACCGGAGAACTGGTGGGGGTAGTCGCCCACCCGCTGCCGGGCCGCCGGGATCTTCACCCGGTCCATCAGCTCGACCGCCCTGGCCCTGGCGTCCTTGCGGGACATCCCGCGGTGCACCTCGTACATCTCCCCCAGCTGCGCGCCGACGGTGACCACCGGGTTCAGCGAGGACAGCGCGTCCTGGAAGATCATCGCCATCTCGGCGCCGCGGATCCGGCGCCGCTCCTCCTCCTTCACCTTCAGCAGGTCCTTGCCCTTGAAGAGGATCTCGCCGCCCGCGATCCGGCCCGGGGGCGTGTCGAGGATGCCCATCACGGCCTGGGCGGTCACCGATTTGCCGGACCCGGACTCGCCCAGCACGGCGAGCGTCTCGCCCTCGTCCACCGCGTAGCTCACGCCGTTGACGGCCTTGGCGACGCCGTCGCGGGTGGTGAACTCCACGTGCAGGTCGCGCACTTCGAGCAGCATGGGCAGGGGCTCCTCAGCGCAGCTTGGGATCGAGGGCGTCGCGCACCGCGTCGCCGAGCATGATGAAGGCGAGCACGGTGATGCTCAGCGCGCCCGCCGGCCACAGCAGCATGTGCGGGGCGTTGCGGATCTGCGGGGCCGCGTTGGAGATGTCGATGCCCCAGGAGACGGTGGGCGGGCGCAGTCCCACGCCGAGGTAGGACAGGGTGGCCTCCAGGGCGATGTACGTGCCGAGCGCGATGGTGGCGACGACGATGACCGGGGCGACGGCGTTGGGCGCGACGTGCCGCAGCAGCAGCCGGGCGTTGCCGGCGCCCAGCGCCCGGGCGGCCTGGACGTAGTCGTTGTGCTTGGCGGTGATCACCGATCCGCGGGCGATGCGGGCGACCTGCGGCCAGCCGAGCAGCACGATGAAGCCGACCACCGGCCAGACGGTGTCGCCGGTGACGACGGACAGGAAGACCAGGCCGCCGAGGACCACGGGGATGCCGAAGAAGATGTCGGCGACCCGGGAGAGCAGGGCGTCGCCCCAGCTGCCGTAGAAGCCGGCGAGGCCGCCGAGGAGGGAGCCGAGCAGTGCGGCCCCGAGGGTGGCGCAGATGCCGACGGTGATCGAGGCCCGCGCCCCGTACACGGTGCGGGTGTACACGTCGCAGCCCTGGGTGTCGTAGCCGAAGGGGTGCCCGGGGGCCGGGCCCTGCTGCGACTTGGACAGGTCGCAGTGCAGCGGGTCGCCGCTCGCGATGAGCTGGGGCCAGATCGCGATGACGACGAGGAAGAGGATCAGCAGCGCGGAGACGACGAAGACGGGGTTGCGGCGCAGCTGGTGCCAGGCGTCGGACCACAGCGAGCGGGCCTTGCGGGCCGGGCCGGTCCCGCCGGGGCCGTCGTTGCCGAGGGGTTTCTCCAGGCTTTCGGCCTCCTCCAGCGCCAGGTCCATGGGTCCGCCCTGTCCGGTGGGTGAGATGGCTTCGTCTTCGCCGGGGTTGAGCGGGTCGTACGGATCGGGCTCAGGCATAGCGGATCCTCGGGTCCAGGACCGCGTAGAGCAGGTCGACCAGCAGGTTCGCCACCAGGAAGACGATGACGAGGATGGTCACGAAGCCGACCACCGTGGGCGAGTTGTTGCGCAGGATGCCCTGGTAGAGCAGGAAGCCGACGCCGTGGATGTTGAAGATCCGCTCGGTGATGATGGCGCCGCCCATCAGGGCGCCGATGTCGGTGCCGATGAAGGTGACGACGGGGATCAGGGAGTTGCGCAGCAGGTGCCGGGTGACGACCCGGTGGCGCGGCAGCCCCTTGGCGGTCGCGGTGCGCACGTAGTCGGCCTTGGCGTTCTCGGCGATGGAGGTGCGCGAGAGGCGGGTGACGTACGCGAGGGAGACGAGCGCGAGGACGATGCCGGGCAGGATCAGCTCGTTGAAGGGGGCGTCCGGGGAGACGGTGGGCCGCATCCAGCGCCATTTGACGCCCAGGAAGAACTGGAGCACGTAGCCGGTGACGAAGGTGGGCACCGAGATGACGACCAGGGTGAGCACCAGCACGGAGGTGTCGATCATCCGGCCCCGGCGCAGGCCGCTGACCACGCCGAGGGTGATGCCGACGAGGATCTCGATGACGATCGCGACCATCGTCAGGCGCAGGGTGACGGGGAAGGCCTGGGCCATCAGGGAGGTCACCGACTGCCCGTTGAAGGCGGTGCCGAAGTCCCCCTTGAAGATCTGGGCCATGTAGTGGAGGTACTGCTGCCACAGGGGGCGGTCGAGGTAGAGGTCCTTGCGGATGCGGGCGGCGGTGGCCGGGTCGGGCGCCTTGTCGCCGAAGAGGGCGGCGACGGGGTCGCCGAGCGCGTACACCATGAAGAAGATCAGGAACGTGCTGCCGATGAACACCGGGATCATCTGCAGCAGCCGCCGGATCACATAACGTCCCACGGAGGGCTCCAGGGTGTCGGTGGCGGGTCAGCTGACCTTGATCTCGTTGTAGACGGGGACGCTGAACTGGTTGAGCGCCACGTTGGAGAGGCGTTCGCCGTAGCCGGCGCTGCCGTTCTGGTACCAGAGCGGGATGGCCGGCATCTGCTCGGCGAGGATCTTCTCGGAGTCCTGGAACTTGGCGATGGCCTTGGCGGGGTCGCTCTCCTGGTTCGCCTCGTCGATGAGCTTGTCGAAGCCGGGGTCGCTGAACTTGCCGTAGTTGGAGGAGGCCCCGGTGAAGTACAGCGGCTGCAGGAAGTTCTGGATCAGCGGGTAGTCGGCCTGCCAGCCGGAGCGGAACGGGCCGGTCAGCTTGTAGGAGCTCTGCTGGTTGCGGAAGTCGGCGAAGGTGCCGACCGGGTTGACCGTGCAGACCGGGCCCTCGCCGAGGGCGTTGTTGATGCTGTTGCAGACCGCGTCCATCCAGTCGCGGTGCGATCCGGTGTCCACGTTGGAGGTCAGGGTGACCTTGCCGCCGGGCAGGCCGCCGCCCTCCTGGATCAGCTTCTTCGCCTCCACGGGGTCGAAGGTGCAGGCGCTGCCGCACAGCGTGGAGCTGAAGCCGCCCTTCGCGCCGAGGGCCGGGGAGGTCCAGTCCTTGGCCGGGGTGCGGGTCTCGCGGAAGATCTGCTTGGTGATCTCGTCGCGGTTGATGGCCATCGAGATGCCGCGGCGGACCTTCTCCATGCCCTCCTTGTTCCACTGGGGCTGGTACAGCGGGAAGGTGAGCGTCTGGATGATCAGGGCCGGCTGGTTGATGTACCGGTCGCCGAGGTCGTTCTTGACGTTCTTCAGCTGCTGCGCGGGGACGTCGTCGACGAGGTCGAGGTTGCCGGAGATCAGGTCGGTGTAGGCGGTGTTGTTGTCGGTGTAGACCTTCAGGTCCACTCCGGCGTTCTGCGCCTTGTCCGCGCCCGGGTAGCCGTCCCAGGCGCGCAGCTTCATGCCGGTGCCCTTGGTGTAGGAGTCCACCGTGTACGGGCCGTTGCCCACGGGCTTGTCCAGCCAGCCGGCGTGGTCGCTGAAGAAGGACTTGGGCAGCGGGGAGAAGGCCTGGTATCCGAGGGTGTCGGGCCAGGTGGAGAACTTCTTGTCGAGGGCCACCGTGAAGGTCTTGTCGTCCTTGACCACCAGGCCGGACATGGTCTTGGCGGTGGGCTCGCCGGAGGCGGGGTGGAGGTCCGCGTAGCCCGCGATGTCGGCGAAGAACGGCGCGTTGTTCTGCTTGTTGCGCACGTCCGCGGCGTAGTTCCAGGCGTCCACGAAGGAGTGGGCCGTGACCGGCTCGCCGTTGCTGAACGTCCAGCCGCCCTTCACGGTGATCGTGAAGTTCTGGCTGTCGGTCGTCTCGATCTTCTCGGCGAGCATGTCGGTGGCCGCGCCGGTCTTCGGGTCGTAGCGCTTGAGCCCGCGGAAGAGCATGTCGAGGACCTTGCCGCCCTGCACCTCGTTGGTGTTGGCCGGCTCCAGCGGGTTCTGCGGATCACCCCAGGAGGAGCTGACGATTCCCGCGCCACCGCCCCCGCCACTGTCGCCTCCGCCGCCGCAGGCCGTCGCCGCGAGGGCGACGGCCACCGCACATGCGGCCCACGTGGCGTGGGTGGCTCCGCGCATCGAGTGCCTCCTATGACTCCCAAGATTCACTTGGGGCCAATGTCACCCCCCGGGGGAGCCGGTGCACTCCTGGTTGCACCGAATGCACCCGTGCGCGCAGTGCCTGTCACCCCTGGGGGTGCAAAGCCAGCTCCCAGGTGTCCACCGCGTAGTGCAGGCGCATGCCGTGCGCCTCGTACAGCGTGAGTGCGCCCGTCTCGTTGCGGATGTCGACGCCGAGGCCGACGGTGTCGCGGCCGCGCGCCGCGTGGGCGGCGAAGCCGTGGCGCAGGAGGTGGCCGCCGATGCCGCGCCCGCGCAGCTCCTTGCGTACGCCGAGGTGGCTGATCCAGGCCATGCTGGTGCGGTCGTCGCGGCTGAGCAGCACGGCCGCGTCGCCGTGCCCGGGCAGGCTCGCGATCCACACCAGGGACCAGTCCAGGGCGCGGGCGTCGAGGTGGTCCAGCCAGGCCTCGTGGTCGCGCTCGACGTGGCCGTAGTGGGCGGCGAAGGTCTCCTCCACCAGGGCGTGGACGCGGCGCCGGTCGGCCTCGTCGCCGGAGCAGTCGCGCAGGACCAGCCCCTCGGGCGGGGCGGGCGGCAGGTCGGCGGCCGGTGACAGGGAGCGGGTCATCACCTGATAGCGGCGCACGCTGCGGTAGCGGCGCCCGGTCAGCAGGTTCAGGTCGAGGGTGGGTTCGGCGTTGAGCTGGAGCCGCAGCCGCCCGGCCCGCACCCCGCGGGCCATCCGGCGGGCCCGGGTCTCCATCCTCGCGAGCACGGCGAGCGCGGCCCGGTCGTGGCCGGGCAGCACGTAGTGGTCGCCGTCGATCCGGCCCGGCCCGGAGTCGGCCCACACCAGGCCGTAGGCGACGAGCCGGCCGCCCTCGAAGGCGAGCCAGGAGTCGGTGGCGAGGTCGACGCCGGGGTGGTGGAGGTCGGCCTCGACCGCGGCGAGGTCGGTCTCGGGTCTGCCGATCTCGATCACGTCGACGGCGTTGAGCAGGGCGCAGATGTCGGCCGCGTCCGAGGGGCCGGCCGGCCGGACGGTCATCACGTCGGTCATCCGGCCACTGTCCGCCCGCCCGCGGGGCTCCCGCAACTGCCTTTCGGCGCAACGGCCTTCGCCGGGGCCACGGCCCCGGTACGCGCCAGGGCGCCCGCTGCCGGAGGGATCCGGCGGCGGGCGCCCTGGGGGTGCGCGTACGCGGGAGGGTCAGACGGCCAGGACGGCCTTCTCCTCCGCGAAGTGGCACGCCGACTCGTGCGCCGCGAGGGTGTTCTGGCCCCGGTAGCGCTCCGGGATCGCCAGCACGGGCTGCTCCTCGGCGCACTTGTCCTGCGCCTTCCAGCAGCGGGTGCGGAAGCGGCAGCCCGACGGCGGGTTGGCCGGCGAGGGGACGTCACCGGTGAGGATGATCCGGTCGCGGCCCTCGCGGGCGTCCGGGTCCGGCACCGGCACTGCCGAGAGCAGGGCCTGGGTGTACGGGTGGGTCGGGTGGTCGTAGATCTCGGCGTCGGTGCCGATCTCGGCCATCTTGCCCAGGTACATCACGCCGACGCGGTCGGAGATGTGGCGGACGATCGACAGGTCGTGCGCGATGAAGACGTAGCTCAGGTCGTACTCGTCCTGGAGCTTCTCCATCAGGTTGACGACCTGCGCCTGCACCGACACGTCGAGCGCGGAGACCGGCTCGTCGCAGATGATGATCTCCGGGTTGAGCGCGAGGCCGCGGGCGATGCCGATGCGCTGGCGCTGGCCGCCGGAGAACTGGTGCGGGTAGCGGTTGATGTACTCCGGGTTCAGGCCCACGACGTCCAGGAGCTCCTGGACCTTGCGGCGCCGGTCGCCCTTGGGAGCCACCTCGGGGTGGATCTCGAAGGGTTCCCCGATGATGTCGCCGACCGTCATGCGCGGGTTCAGCGAGGTGTACGGGTCCTGGAACACCATCTGGATGTTGCGGCGGACCTCCTTGAGGGCCTTGCCGGACAGCTTGGTGATGTCCGTGCCCTTGTAGAAGATCTCGCCCGCGGTGGCCTTCTCCAGGTTCATCAGGAGCTTGGCGACGGTGGACTTGCCGCAGCCGGACTCGCCGACGATGCCGAGGGTCTCGCCCCGGTACAGGTCGAAGGAGACGCCGTCGACGGCCTTGACCGCGCCGACCTGCTTCTTGAACAGGATGCCCTGGGTCAGCGGGAAGTGCTTGACCAGGTTGCGGACCTGGAGGATCGGCTCGCGCTCGGTGGTGTTCTTGCTGAGCTCAGCCATGGAGCTGCTCCTTCCAGAAGTGGCACGCGCTGCCGCGGCCGGGCAGCTCGGTGCCGTCCTGCTCGGTCACCCTGTGCAGGGCCGGCACCTCGGTGCGGCAGATGTCCTGCGCCTTGGGGCAGCGCGGGTTGAAGGCGCAGCCCGAGGGGATG
Organism: Streptomyces sp. NPDC046876; assembly: GCF_040645035.1. Lineage (NCBI taxonomy): Bacteria > Bacillati > Actinomycetota > Actinomycetes > Kitasatosporales > Streptomycetaceae > Streptomyces > Streptomyces sp. NPDC046876. The sequence continues at coordinate 16,202 of NZ_JBEYXK010000076.1, forward strand.
TTGAGCAGGTTGGGCGGCAGGCCCTTGATCGCGTAGAGCTCCTGGCCCTTCTGGTCCAGGCGCGGGATCGAGTCCAGCAGACCGCGGGTGTACGGGTGCGCCGGGCGCTTGTAGATCTCGTGGACCGGGGCGGTCTCGACGATCCGGCCGCCGTACATGACGGCGATCTTGTCCGCGACGTCGGCGACGACGCCGAGGTCGTGGGTGATCAGGATCAGGCCCATGTTCATCTCGCGCTGGAGCTCCGCGAGCAGGTCCATGACCTGGGCCTGGACCGTCACGTCGAGGGCCGTGGTCGGCTCGTCCGCGATGATCAGGTCCGGCTCCAGGGCCATCGCCATGGCGATCATGATGCGCTGGCGCATACCGCCGGAGAACTGGTGGGGGTAGTCGCCCACGCGCGCCTTGGCGGCGGGGATCTTCACCCGGTCCATCAGCTCGACGGCCTTGGCCAGGGAGTCCTTCTTCGACATCCCGCGGTGCACGCGGAACATCTCGCCGAGCTGGGCGCCGACGGTGTGCACCGGGTTCAGCGAGGACAGGGCGTCCTGGAAGATCATCGCGATCTTGGAGCCGCGGATCTTGCGGTACTCCTCGGCCGGGAGCTTCAGCAGGTCGGTGCCCTGGAAGAGGATCTCGCCGGAGGGGATCTTGCCGGGCGGCATGTCGAGGATGCCCATGATGGCCTGCGCCGTCACGGACTTGCCCGAGCCGGACTCGCCGAGGACGGCGAGGGTCTCGCCGGCGTTCACCGAGTACGAGACGCCGTTGACGGCCTTGGCGACGCCGTCGCGGGTGTGGAACTCGACGTGCAGGTCGCGCACTTCGAGGAGCGGGATGCCCTCCGGCGCCGATCGGGGCGCGGGGACGTTCGAGGTCTTGTCGATGATGGTCAACGTACGCCCTTCCTCAGCGCAGCTTCGGGTCGAGGGCGTCGCGCACCGCGTCGCCGACCATGATGAACGCGAGCACGGTGACGCTCAGCGCGGCGGCCGGGAACAGCAGCATGTGCGGAGCCTGCAGGAAGCGCGCCTGGGCGTCGCTGACCATCAGGCCCCAGGAGATCTCCGGCGCCTGGACGCCGACACCCAGGTAGGACAGGGCGGCTTCGGCGGAGATGTACACGCCGAGGCTGATCGCGCCGACCACGATGACCGGGGCGATCGCGTTCGGCATGATGTGCCGGAGCGTGATGCGCCAGGTGCCGGCGCCGAGGGCGCGGGCGGCCATGACGTAGTCGTTGTGCTTGTTCGCCAGGACCGAGGACCGCATGATGCGGAAGATCTGCGGCCAGCCGAGGGTGGCGAGGACCAGGGAGACGGTCCAGGCGTTGCCCTTGCCGAGACCCGACATGATCAGCATGCCGCCGAGCATCAGCGGGATGGCGAAGAAGATCTCGGCGAAGCGGGACAGCACGGTGTCGACGAAGCCGCCGAACCAGCCGGCCAGCAGGCCCGTGGTGACGCCGAGCAGCAGCACCATCGTGGTGGTGGCGATGCCGACGATGATCGAGTTGCTGGCGGCGTACACGGAGCGCGCGTACACGTCGCAGCCCTGGACGTCGGTGCCGAAGACGTGGTCGCCCGACGGCTTCAGCATCGACTCCTTCAGGTTGCAGGGCGCGTAGGCGTCGACGGCCGTGAACAGCGACGGCCACACGGAGACCAGCGCCATGAAGAGGACCAGCGCGCCACCGATCAGGAAGATCGGGTTGCGGCGCAGGTCGCGGATCGCGTCGGACCACAGGCTGGCCGCGCGCTCCTTCTTGGCGGGCCGTTCGGCAGTGGCGGCGCCGGCGGAGGGGGTGCCGGCGGTCTGAACCTCAGTCAACTCGTCCCCCACCGTGGTTGTGTCACGCATAACGGATCCTCGGGTCGAGCACGGCGTAGAGCAGGTCCACGATCAGGTTGGCGAGCATGTAGACGAGGACGAGGAGGGTCACGATGCCCACCACGACCACGCCCTGCTTCTGCCAGACGTACATGGCGAGGGTGCCGCCGATGCCGTGGATGTTGAAGATCTTCTCGGTGATGACCGCGCCACCCATCAGGGAGCCGAGGTCGGCGCCGAGGAAGGTGATGATCGGGATCAGCGCGTTGCGCAGCGCGTGGTTCACGACGACGCGGCGGCGGGGCAGGCCCTTCGCGGTCGCGGTGCGCACGTAGTCGGCGCGCATCGTCTCCATGAGGCTGGTGCGGGTCAGGCGGGCCACGTACGCCAGGGACGTCGTGGCGAGCACGAACCCGGGCAGCAGGTAGGCGCGGATGCCGTCGGCCTCGTTGAAGGAGATCGGGAAGAAGTCGATGCCCCAGGCGTTCTTCAGCTGCAGGCCCAGGACGAGCTGGAGCACGAAGCCGAAGACGAAGACCGGGATGGAGATGACCAGCAGGGTGGAGATCAGCACCAGCTGGTCGATGAACTTGCCGCGGCGCAGCGCGGACAGGACACCGGCGGCGACGCCGATCAGGGCCTCGATGACGAAGGCGACCAGCGCGAGGTTCACCGTGTACGGGAACGCCTCGGTGATCAGGTCGAGGACCTGGCGGCCCTGGAGCGTCTCACCGAAGTTCCCCTGGAACAGGTTGGTGATGTAGTGCCAGTACTGCAGCAGGAACGGGTCGTCGAGGTTGTACTTCGCCCGCAGCATCGCTGCAACGGTCGGGTCTGCCTTCTTGTCGCCGGCCAGTGCCGAAATGGGATCGCCCGGCAGGCTGAAGGCGAGGTAGTAAATCATGAACGTGGCGCCGAGGATCACAGGGATCGCCTGTATCAGTCGGCGGATGAGGTAGCGGCCCATCAGACCTCCAACAAGAACAGGGGGAAAGGGCGGGCAGACGGAAACCTGATTCCGCCTGCCCGCCCCCAGGTACTCCCCTAAGTGAAGAGGGGTGTTAGTTGAGCTCGACGTTCGCCAGGTCCATGCGGCCCTGGGCGTCGACCTCGACGTTCTTCACGGACTTGGAGTAGGCCGAAGAAGACATGTAGGTGAAGACCGGGATGTACGGCAGGTCCTTGATGATGATGTCGTCGGCCTGCTGGTACAGCTTCTGGCCCTCGGCCGGGTCCGTGGCCTTGTCGGCCGCGTCCATGACCTTCTCGAACTCGTCGTTCTTGTAGTGGCCGTAGTTCGAACCGTTGTCGATCGCGACCTTCGAGAAGATCGGACGGAGGTAGTTCTCGGCGGCCGGGTAGTCCATCGACCACGCCATGCGGAACGCGCCCTTGTACTTGGCGGCGCCCAGGTCGTCCAGCAGGTCGCCGAACTTGGCGTACGGCTTGGCGGTGACCTCGAGGCCGAGGTTCGCCTTCAGCTGGTTGGCGACGGCCTCGATCCACTCCTTGTGGCCGCCGTCGGCGTTGTAGCCGAGCTCCAGCTTGTTGCCGGGGATGCCGCCGGCCTGCTGGAAGAGCTCCTTGGCCTTGGTCGGGTTGTACGTACCGGCCTCGCCCAGGGCGCCCTTGCGGTAACCCGGGATGATCGGGCTGATGAAGTCGTCGGCCGGCTTGCGGGTGCCGTTGAAGATGGTCTTCGTGATGGCGTCCCGGTCGATGGCCATCGAGATCGCCTTGCGGATCTCGACCTTGCCGAACGCCTCGGGGTTGGTCTCGAGCGGCAGGCCGATGTAACCGACGGCCGACTCCGGCTTGTAGATGTAGCGGTCGCCGAACTCCTGGGAGACGGTGGCCATCGCGGAGATCGGGAGCTTGTCGACGATCTGGATGTTGTCGGCGCGCAGGTCGTTGTACGCCGTGTCCAGGTTGTCGTAGATCTTGAAGGTGACGCCCTGGAGCTTGGCGCGGCCCTCGGTGGGGTACTTGTCGTACCGCTTCACCTTGATCTGCTTGTTGTGGTCCCAGGCGCCGTCCATCTGGAACGGACCGTTGCCGATCGGAGCCTCGCCGAACTTCTTCGGGTCGGCCTCGAACGCCTTGGGCAGCGGGTAGAAGGCGTTGTAGCCCAGCATGGTCTTGAACTGGGAGAAGGGGTTCTTCAGCGTGACGGTGAAGGTCTTCTCGTCGACGACCTTCAGACCCTTGAGCTCGGTGGCGGTGGGCTTCTTGTCCTTGCCCGGCGCCAGCTCGTCGGAGCCCTCGATCTTCGAGAAGAACGGCATGCCCTCGGCGGCGTTGTCCTGGTTGGCGCCCCAGTTCCAGGCGCGGACGAACGACTGCGCGTCGACCTTCTCACCGTTGTGGAAGGTGTAGCCGTCCTTGATCTTGATCGTCCAGGTCTTCGAGTCCGTGGTCTCGATGGACTCGGCGACCGCGAGCTTCGGCTCGTTGGTCTTGTTGTCGTAGTCGACCAGGCCGGTGAACAGGGCGTTGAGAACCTCGGCGCCCTCGGACTCGGCGGTGTTCTGGCCGATCAGACCGTGCTGCGGCTCGCCGAGGACCACGGTGATGCTGCCACCGCCGGCCTTGTTCCCGGCGTCGTCCTTGCTGGTGCTGCATGCAGTTGCGGCCATCGCCACGATGACTGCACCGGCGACCCACTTGGCGCTCGTTGCTCCGCGCATGGGTTATTGCCTCCTCAGGAGTCACTGTCGATACGTGAAGGACCCGGTTGGCGCTGACACCCCTGACAGCGAAATCCGGACCCATCGTGTGTGCTCGTGAGTCGACGCTCCCCACAGCGTGTGACCCATTGACCCGAGCTCAATGGAGCCATCCTCAAGGACGCCCAGTTCGTAAACCACACTTGAGTGGTCTCGTTTTCACAACATCGATCCGCGGCAGAAACCCGAAATCCGGACAAAGGGAACAGAGACAGACACGTGCGAAACGGACGGTTAGCTCACCTTCCGGAGCGTCACGGTCGGTATGCGGACACCAGAACGCAATAATCCACTTGACAAAAGCGAACAGCCCCTCCCGCCACGGTGAACCGTGGGAGAGGGGCTGTCCGTCCGGGGCGGACCCCGGGGATGCCGTGAACTACCGCATTACTTGGCGGACTTGGCGCGCGACGCGGTGCGCGAGCGCTCCTTCTGGTCCAGGACGACCTTGCGGATGCGGACGGCCTCCGGGGTCACCTCGACGCACTCGTCGTCGCGGCAGAACTCCAGGGACTGCTCCAGGGAGAGCTTGCGCGGAGGAACGATCGCCTCGAACGAGTCGGCCGACGAGGACCGCATGTTCGTGAGCTTCTTCTCCTTGGTGATGTTCACGTCCATGTCGTCGGAGCGCGAGTTCTCGCCAACGATCATGCCCTCGTACACCTCGGTGCCGGGGTCGGTGAACAGCACGCCGCGCTCCTGCAGGTTGGTCATCGCGAACGCGGTGACCGCACCGGCGCGGTCGGCGACCAGGGAGCCGTTGTTGCGGGTCTGCAGCGCGCCGAACCACGGCTCGTGGCCCTCGTGGATGGAGTGCGCGATGCCCGTGCCGCGGGTCTGCGTCAGGAACTCCGTACGGAAGCCGATGAGGCCGCGGGACGGGACGACGAACTCCATGCGGACCCAGCCGGAGCCGTGGTTGGACATGTTGTCCATGCGGCCCTTGCGGACGCCCATGAGCTGGGTGACGGCGCCCATGTGCTCCTCGGGCACGTCGATCGTCATGCGCTCGACCGGCTCGTGGACCTTGCCGTCGACCTCCTTCGTGACGACCTGCGGCTTGCCGATGGTCAGCTCGAAGCCCTCGCGGCGCATCTGCTCGACCAGGATGGCGAGCGCGAGCTCACCGCGGCCCTGGACCTCCCAGGCGTCGGGGCGGTCGGTGTCGAGGACGCGGAGCGAGACGTTGCCGATCAGCTCGCGGTCCAGGCGGTCCTTGACCTGGCGGGCGGTGACCTTGCGGTCCTTGACCGCCGCCTTGGCGTCGGCACCCTTGCCGGAGCCGCCGCGGCCGACCAGCGGGGAGGTGTTGGTGCCGATGACCATGGAGATCGCGGGCTCGTCGACCGTGATCAGCGGGAGGGCGACCGGGTTCTCCGGGTCGGCCAGCGTCTCGCCGATCATGATGTCCGGGATACCGGCGACGGCGCAGATGTCACCGGGGCCGGCCACCTCGGCCGGCTTGCGGGTGAGCGCCTCGGTCATCATCAGCTCGGTGATGCGGACGTTGGAGATCGAACCGTCGCGCTTGATCCACGCGACCGTCTGGCCCTTGCGCAGCTCGCCCTGCTCGACGCGGAGCAGCGCGATGCGGCCGAGGAAGTTGTCGGCGTCGAGGTTGGTGACGTGGGCCTGGAGCGGCGCGTCCTCCTCGTACGTCGGGGCCGGGACGTGCTCCAGGATGGTGGAGAAGAACGGCTCCAGGTTGTCGCTGTCCGCGGGGACGGTGCCGTCCTGCGGCTTGGTCAGCGAGGCGATGCCGTCACGGCCGCAGGCGTAGACGATCGGGAACTCGATCTGGTCCTCGTCCGCGTCCAGGTCCAGGAACAGGTCGTACGTCTCGTTGACGACCTCGTCGATCCGGGAGTCCGGGCGGTCCGTCTTGTTGATGCAGAGGATGACGGGCATCCGGGCCTGCAGCGCCTTGCGCAGCACGAAGCGGGTCTGCGGCAGCGGACCCTCGGAGGCGTCCACCAGCAGGACGACGGCGTCGACCATCGACAGGCCGCGCTCGACCTCACCGCCGAAGTCGGCGTGGCCGGGGGTGTCGATGATGTTGATCGTGATCGGGGCCCCGCCGTCCTTGGGGTGGTACTTCACCGCCGTGTTCTTGGCGAGGATCGTGATGCCCTTCTCACGCTCCAGGTCGTTCGAGTCCATCATGCGGTCGTCGAGCTGCTGGTGGGCGGCGAAGGCACCGGCCTGCTTGAGCATGGCGTCGACGATGGTCGTCTTGCCATGGTCGACGTGGGCGACGATGGCGACGTTGCGGATGTCGTGGCGCGTGGGCACTTCGGCGCTTCTCCCGGGATCGTGGATGGCGTCGCGTACGGTCCGGCACGCGCGCCCTGGCCGGGCGGAAAACCTGCCACGGCCTTACCCCATGGTACGTCGCGTGGCGGGAAGTGCCCGCCGGGGGGTCTGTCAAGAGGCCGGAAGGCTGACCGCGGCCGGAGTGCGGGGTGGGGGGTCCGGCCGTGCGCTCTGCGGGTCCCCGGGGGTTGTTCCTGCAGGTGGCTGTGGGGGCGCCTGCAGGTGGTGCCGTGGTGCGGTGGGTGGTGCCTCGGGTCAACGGGCATCCACGACCTTGCCCGCCGGACGTGCGGCGGGCAAGGGACTTGAGTCACATCTGAGCTTGCGGGGCCAAGGTCAATCCGAGGGGCGCCCGATTGTCACTTGTTCTTCGCCTTTCCTTCCCCGGCGCCCGACTCCTTGGCACTCGGGGCCTTCTTCCACCCGATGTCCTGGAAGCGCGGAGTGCCCAGTCCGAAGGCGCCGGCATTGGCCAGGGACGGCTTGACGGCCACCAGCTCGGGCCGCTGGTAGAGGGGGATGGAGCCGGCCGCCGCCCAGATCCGGGCGTCCGCCTTGCGCATCAGCTCGCGCGAGGCGTCCTCGTCCAGCTCGCCGAGGGCCTGGTCGAAGAGCTGGTCGATGTGGTCGGTGCCGACCCGGGTGTAGTTCTGTTCGACGAGCAGCGAGCCGTCGGCGGCCGGCTCCGGCTTGGCGAAGATCGGCCGGGCGTCGGTGGCGGGGTAGGCGGTCGCCGGCCAGGAGTACAGGGCCAGGTCGTACTGGCCCGAGGCCACGTGGTCCCTGAAGAAGCTCTCGTCGGCGACCTTGGTCAGCTCCGTCTGCACGCCGATCTTCAGGAGCATCTGCGAGATCCGCTCGCCCACCGCGCGCAGCGCCTCCGAGCCCGGGCCGGACGGCAGGACGAAGCGCAGGGTGAGCGCCTTGCCGTCCTTGGCCATGATCGCGCCGGAGGTACGGGTGTGCTGGGCGGGCGCCGGGGCCGGGCTGGCCGTCCCGCCGGCGGGGGCGTCCGGGCCGGCGGGGGCGGCGGGCGTACCGGCGGGGGCGGGTGCGCCGACCGGGCCGGGTGCGCCCGCGGGGGCGTCCGGGCCCGGTGCGCCGGCGGGGGCGTCCGGGCCCGTTGCGCCGGCAGGGGCGTCCGGGCCGGGTGCGCCGGCGGGGGCGTCCGGGCCGGGGACGGTGCCGGGGACGACCGGGCCGGGGGTGGTGCCGGGGAGGGCCCGGGCGGGCGCGGGGGCCAGGGAGAGGTGCCGGCCGCCGACGAGGGCCACGGGGCCCAGGACGGAGCGGGCCGCCGGGAGCGCCCGGTCCAGGGTGTCGCCGCCGCGGTCGTCCTCCGAGCCCACGACGTACAGGCCGTCGTTGCCGGTGCCCGGGCCGGCCGGGGTCTTGCCGTCGCCCTTCGCCTCGGATTCCGGGCCCGCCTTCGCGCCCTCGGGCTCGGTGATGCGGCCGCCCCGGCGCCAGCCGGCGTCCGCCAGGAGGGCCTGGGCGGCCTTGGTGTCCTGGCCGCCGAGCGCCTCGCTGTTGTCGGCGTACGCCCGCTGCCCGGCCAGTGCCACGTGGCTGCCGACGGGCTTCACCGGCAGGCCGAGCGGCTTGAGGACGATCTCGGCCAGCTCCTTGCGGTCCAGGGCCCGGGCCACGGCCCGGCGGACCCGCTCGTCGGCCAGCGGGCCGGAGGCCCCGTTCAGGGCGAGCTGGGTGTAGGCCGGCTCCAGGGACTTGCGGACGGTGAAGCCGCGCAGGGCCGCGTCGGCGCTCTGCGCGGGGGCCCCGACCGCGCCCGCGCCGGTGCCCGTGCTCGCCGCGTGTTCCGCCTCGCGGCGGGCGGCGGCGATCCGGTCCGCGCCGGCCCGGTCGATCTCGGCCATGTCGACCTTGCCCGCGGCCAGCGCCGCGATGCGCTCGGCCCGCGGGACGGCGGTCAGGACCAGGGTGTCCAGCTTGGCGGGCCGGCCCCACCAGCGGGCGTTGCGGGTGAGCGAGGCGGTGCCGGTCTTCTTGTCGACGGCCCCGAGGGTGAAGGGCCCGGCGGTGACCTTGAGGGTGCCGCGGGCGCCCTCGTTGAAGGCCTCCGGGGTGCCGGTGACCTGCTTGGGGTAGAGCGGGGAGAACAGCGAGCGCCAGTCGGTGTACGGCTTGGCGAAGGTGACCTTGACCTCCAGGTCGGACTTGCCGCGCTCGATCTTCTCGATCCGCTCGTAGCCGGCGTTGCGCGCGGTCCAGTACGCCGAGTCCTTGCCGTTCAGGGCCCGCCACTGGGCCGCGAAGTCGGGGGCGCCGATCTCGCGGCCGTCACTCCACACCGCCTGCTGGTTCAGCTTGTACAGGACGACCTGCTTGGGCTCGCGCTCGACGATCGCGGCCTTCTCCAGGTAGTCCGGGTTGGCCACCGGCCGGCCCTTCTCGTCCAGCGTGAACAACTGGGGCAGCACCGCCTGGGCAACGCGGGTGGTGGCGGTGTCGGCATCGGCCTGGAAGGTGTTCAGGGTCTCCGGGAGGCTGTCCACGGCCCACCGCAGCACGCCGCCGTCGGCGACCTTCTCCCGTGCCGTCGCCGCGATGTCCTGGCCGGCGGCGACGGGACCGCCGTCGTCGCTGCCGGAGCACCCCGCGAGCAGCGGCAGTGCGAGGACTCCCGAAGTCAGCAGCGCCAGGGGCCTGCGCCTTCTGTGGGACATGGGTGCTACCTCCGGGCGGGGCGTGAAGGGCGTGGAGCACGTTTGGCGGTATATCGCATTTGGCGGTATATGGAGCTGATCACACCGGGTTCAGAAACACACTGAAATCCACGGGCCGCCGCACCGTGCGCACCCGCCCCTCGCCACGCCGCGAACCCCACCCGTGCGGACCAATCCCGCTTGCGCCCGGAACGGGCGTTCCCCCGGGAGAGGGATGAGAATGGAGGCAGGGAGGGGCGCACAGATCGCGCCTGCGCGCCCGCAATCGCTTCCTGTCCCTTCACAACCGGGGGCGCGAGGGGCGACACTCGCAGGCGCACATGAACGTTGCCACCGCAACCTGCGGAAGTGAGGGCAAGTCATGTCCCAGCAGGACGATTTGAATGCCGTACGGCGCAGCCTGGACGAGCTCACCCGCAAGGTCGAGGAGCTGGAGCGCAGAGCCTCGGGCAAGGCGTCCGAGAGCGGTCGCGCCGCCCCGCCGCCCGACCGGTCCGGAATGGTGACCATCCCGGACACCCCGTACGACAACGCACTGTGGACGGACACCGACGACGAGGGCCTGGGCTCCCGCGACCGGCGAGCACCCTGAGTCCGCAGCCGTAACCTTCCGCCACCACCCCACCCATCAGACCCAGCCGCCCCCACCCGGGGCGGCTGGGTCTCCTGGGCCACCCCCGACTCACTCCTCCCGGAGTCCCCTTTGGCCACAGGTACAGAACCACCCCGGCAGCGGAGCGGCGTCCACGATGCCACCCGGGCCGCGATCGCCGCCCGGCACCTGCGCACCGACCGGTGGTGGCTGGCCCCCGCCGGCACCGCCGCCGGACTGCTCGCCTTCATCGTCTACTCGACCTGGCGGGCCTTCGCGAACGCCGACTACTACGCCGCGCCCTACGTCTCCCCGTTCTACTCGCCCTGTCTGGCGGAGAACTGCCAGGAGATGCGCGCGGGCCCGAACTACGACCTCCTCGGCACCTGGTGGGGCCTGTCCCCCGCCCTGCTGATCCTGGTCTTCCCGCTCGGCTTCCGGCTGACCTGCTACTACTACCGCAAGGCCTACTACCGGAGCTTCTGGGCCTCGCCGCCCGCCTGCGCCGTCGCCGAGCCGCACACGGCGTACACCGGCGAGACCCGCCTTCCGCTGATCCTGCAGAACGCGCACCGCTACTTCTTCTACACGGCGCTGCCGGTCGCGGGCATCCTCACGTACGACACCGTGCTGACCTTCCGCAACGACCGGTACGAGTGGGGCCACATGGGCCTCGGGACGCTGCTGTTCGTTCTCAACATCGTGCTGATCTGGGCCTACACGCTGTCCTGCCACTCCTGCCGGCACATCATGGGCGGCCGCCTGAAGCACTTCTCCCGCCACCCGGTGCGCTACCGGCTGTGGGGCTGGATCAGCCGGCTCAACGGCCGCCACATGCAGCTGGCCTGGGCCTCCCTGATCAGCGTCGCCGCATGTGACCTGTACGTCTACCTGCTCGCCACCGGCGCCTTCACCGACCCGAGGATCTTCTGACATGGCTCAAGTCGACCGGCAGAGTTGGGACGTGGTCGTGGTCGGCGCGGGCGGCGCCGGGCTGCGCGCCGCGATCGAGGCGCGCGAGCGCGGCGCCCGTACGGCCGTGATCTGCAAATCCCTGTTCGGCAAGGCCCACACGGTGATGGCCGAGGGCGGGATTGCCGCCTCCATGGCCAACGTCAACGCGCACGACAACTGGCAGGTGCACTTCCGCGACACCATGCGCGGCGGCAAGTTCCTCAACCAGTGGCGGATGGCGGAGCTGCACGCCAAGGAGGCCCCGGACCGGGTCTGGGAGCTGGAGACCTGGGGCGCCCTGTTCGACCGCACCCCGGACGGGCGGATCTCGCAGCGCAACTTCGGCGGCCACGAGTACCCGCGCCTGGCGCACGTCGGCGACCGGACGGGCCTGGAGCTGATCCGCACCCTCCAGCAGAAGATCGTCGCCCTCCAGCAGGAGGACTTCAAGGAGTACGGCGACCACGAGGAGCGGCTGAAGGTCTTCCAGGAGTGCACGGTGACGCGCGTGCTCAAGACCGCGTCCGACAGCGGCTCCGCCGCGGGGTCCAGGGTCTCGGGGGTCTTCGGCTACGAGCGCGAGTCGGGCCGGTTCTTCGTCCTGGAGGCCCCGGCGGTCGTCCTCGCCACCGGCGGGATCGGCAAGTCCTTCAAGACCACCTCCAACTCCTGGGAGTACACCGGCGACGGGCACGCGCTCGCGCTGCTGGCCGGCGCCCCGCTGCTGAACATGGAGTTCGTGCAGTTCCACCCGACGGGCATGGTCTGGCCGCCGTCGGTGAAGGGCATCCTCGTCACCGAGTCGGTGCGCGGCGACGGCGGGGTGCTGCGCAACTCCGAGGGCAAGCGGTTCATGTTCGACTACGTCCCGGACGTCTTCAAGGAGAAGTACGCCGAGACGGAGGAGGAGGGCGACCGCTGGTACGAGGACCCCGACAACAACCGGCGCCCGCCCGAGCTGCTCCCCCGCGACGAGGTGGCCCGGGCCATCAACTCCGAGGTCAAGGCGGGCCGCGGCTCCCCGCACGGCGGGGTCTTCCTCGACGTGTCCACCCGGATGCCGGCGGAGAAGATCAAGCGCCGGCTGCCCTCCATGTACCACCAGTTCAAGGAGCTGGCGGACGTGGACATCACCGCGGAGCCCATGGAGGTCGGGCCGACCTGCCACTACGTGATGGGCGGGATCGCGGTCGACTCGGACACCGCCGCGGCCCGGGGCGTTCCGGGGCTCTTCGCCGCCGGCGAGGTCGCGGGCGGCATGCACGGCTCCAACCGGCTCGGCGGCAACTCGCTGTCCGACCTGCTGGTCTTCGGGCGGCGGGCCGGGCTGCACGCGGCCGCCCACGCGGCGGCGCCCGGCGGACGGCCGGCCGTCTCCGAGGCGCAGGTGGACGCGGCCGCGGCGGAGGCGCTGGCCCCGTTCCACGCCGCGGAGGGCGCGGAGAACCCGTACACCCTGCACCAGGAGCTGCAGACGGCCATGAACGACCTCGTCGGCATCATCCGCCGCGAGGGCGAGATGGCCGAGGCGCTCGAGAGGCTGGCCTCGCTGCGGGCGCGGGCGGCCCGCGCCGGCGTCGAGGGGCACCGGCAGTTCAACCCGGGCTGGCACCTCGCCCTGGACCTGCGGAACATGCTGCTGGTCAGCGAGTGCGTGGCCCGGGCGGCCCTGGAGCGCACCGAGAGCCGGGGCGGGCACACCCGCGAGGACTGCCCGGCGATGGAGCGCAGCTGGCGCCCGGTGAACCTGCTGTGCCACCCGGTGCAGCCGGTGCCCGAGGATCCGGCGGCCGACCGGATCGTGCTGGAGCGGGTCCTCACCGAGCCGATCCGCTCCGACCTGCTCGGGCTCTTCGAGAAGGAAGAGCTGGCCAAGTACCTCGCCGAAGAGGAGCTCCACGGGTGACCACATACGACGCACGCTTCCGGATCTGGCGGGGCGACGCGGAGGGCGGGGAGCTGCGGGACTTCACCGTCGAGGTGCACGACGGCGAGGTCGTCCTCGACATCGTCCACCGGCTCCAGGCCACCCAGGCCTCGGACCTGGCCGTCCGCTGGAACTGCAAGGCCGGCAAGTGCGGCTCCTGCAGCGCGGAGATCAACGGCCGCCCGCGGCTGATGTGCATGACGCGGATGTCGGTCTTCGACCGGGCCGAGACGGTCACCATCACCCCGCTGCGGGCCTTCCCCGTGATCCGGGACCTGGTCACCGACGTCTCCTTCAACTACACGAAGGCGCGGGAGGTGCCGGCGTTCGTACCGCCGCAGGGGGTGGCGCCGGGCGAGTACCGGATGCAGCAGGTGGACGTCGACCGCTCGCAGGAGTTCCGCAAGTGCATCGAGTGCTTCCTGTGCCAGGACACCTGCCATGTGGTGCGTGACCACGAGGAGAACAAGACGGCCTTCGCCGGCCCCCGCTTCCTCATGCGGGTGGCCGAGCTGGACATGCACCCCCTGGACGCGGCCGCCGAGGCGGGCCTGGACCGCAAGCGCACCGCCCAGGAGGAGCACGGGCTCGGCTACTGCAACATCACCAAGTGCTGTACGGAGGTCTGCCCCGAGGGCATCCGGATCACCGACAACGCGCTGATCCCGCTGAAGGAACGGGCCGTGGACCGCAAGTACGACCCGCTGGTGTGGCTGGGCAACAAGATCCGGCGCCGCCCCGACCCCCACTAGACACCCCGGCAGTACACAATGCCCCCTGGGAGAACGCCGATTGGGTCGATGGGTCGATTGCGTCGATCGAGTCGATTGACGTGATGTCAGGGGGCATCGGGGTGCAGGTGGGGGATCTGCTGGCCGGCCGGTACCGGCTGGACAGGAAGCTCGGCCAGGGCGGGATCGGGGTGGTCTGGCGCGGGCACGACCTGGAACTGGGCCGGGCCGTGGCGGTCAAGGTGCTGCTGGAGGACTCCGCCACGAGCGAGGAGGTCGTCGCCCGGTTCCGGCGCGAGGCCACGATCGGGGCGCGGCTGCAGCACCAGGGCATCACCGTGGTGCACGACGTGGGGCAGGAGGACGGTCGGCTCTTCATCGTCATGGAACTGCTGACCGGCGAGGACCTGGCCGCGGTCCTGGCCCGGGACGGGGCGCTGGAGGTCGCCTTCGCGGTCGATCTGGCCGCCCAGACCGCGGAGGCCCTGGCCGCTGCGCACGAACGGGCCGTCGTCCACCGGGACCTCAAGCCGGCGAACCTCTTCCTGCTGCCCGACGGGCGGCTGAAGATCTGCGACTTCGGCATCGCGCACTCCGCCGACGCAACCGCGCGGTGGACGGTCACCGGGCGGATCTTCGGGACGCCGGCGTACATGGCGCCGGAGCAGTGGCGCGGCGAGCGGGTCGGCGCCGCGTGCGATCTGTACGCACTGGGGTGCGTGCTGTACGCCCTGCTGAGCGGGGAACCGCCCTTCGGGCAGTTCGAGGTGCCGTACGTGCTGATGCGGCGGCACATCGAGGAGGATCCCGTCCCGCTGCGGCGGGCCGGGGCCGCGGTCCCGCCGGAGCTCGAGCGGCTGGTGCAGACCCTGCTGGCGAAGGACCCTTCGGACCGCCCGGCCTCCGCCCGCACGGTGGGCACCTCCCTGCGCGCCCTCCTCACCCCGGCGCCGCCCCCGTCGTACGGTCCCCCGCCGACGGGCTACGGCACGGCCCTTGCGGCTCCCGGGGGCGGGGACGGGGCCGGCGAGGGCGAGGCCGACGCCACTGCCGTGGTCGGGGCCGACGCCCGGGGTGGGTCTGCCGCCGCGGGTGGAGCTGCCGTTGGCGGCGCGAGACGTCACGGAGCCGGTGGCGGTGCTCTGGCCGAGGCAGGAACCGGAGTCCGGACCGGACGCCGGGCCGGGTCGGGAGACCGGGTCGGCTCCGGCGCGGGAGCCGTGGGCGGGGAGCGGCCCGAGGCGGGGGCCGAAGCCGGCCCCGAGGCTCACACCGGCCGTGGAGCCGGCGCCGCCGTCGACACCGGGCCGGGAGTCCGTGCCCACGCCGAGACCGGAACGGGCTCCGGCACCGGGGCCGGAACCGGGAACGGAACCGGAACCCTTTCCCGCACCGGGACCGCAGCCGGGACCGGCAGCGGCGCCGCAGTCGGTCCGGGAACCGAGAGCCGCGGCCGGGCCGGAACCCACGCCGGACCGGGGGCCGAGGGGGCGACCGCAGCGGCCGGGTCCGAGGCCGGCACCCGTGCCGGGGCCGCCACCGGCGGCGGAGGTGTCGGTGGGTGGTGGGTCGGTGGTGGGGACGTGCCCCAAGGGGTGCGGGACGTGGTGCGGGGGCTGGTGCAGGACGTCGAGGAGGTGCTCGGCGCAGTCGGGACCGCGGGCGCGGTGCGGGGGGAGGTGCTGGCCTCGGCCGCGGATGCTGCCGCCCGCATCGACGCGGACCTCGCGCTGCGGCTGCTGGACGGCGCCGAGCGCGCGGCCTGGGCCGGCGGTGCGGGCGACGGGGCCCGCACGGCCCGGCTGCTGACCGCCCTGGCCAAGGCCACCGCCCCGCACGCCCCGGCCCGGGCCCGCCGGCTCCTGACCGACGCCCACCAGGCCCTGTTCACCGTGCCCGGCCCCGACCGCCTCCCCGCGCTGCGTGCGGTGGCGGAGGAGCTCGCCGCGGTCGCGCCGGAGCAGGCCGGGCAGATCGCCGCGTACCACTTCGCCGACGGCCCCGCCGGCAGCCGGCTCCGGGCCCGGATCGCCAGCACCCTCGCCGCCGCCGACCCGCGCCGCGCCGAGCGGGAGCTCGACCGGATCGCCGACCCGGTCCGGCAGGCCGCGGCCACCTACGACATGGTCGTGGCCCTGGCCCCGCGCGACCTGCCGGCCGCGCTCCGCCTCAGCGAGCGGATCGGCTCCGCCGGGGGCCGGCTGCTCGCCCTGTGCCAGCTGGCGCAGGACCGGGCCTCGGCCGGGGACACGGCCGGCGCCGTCCAGGCCCTGGCCCAGGCGGAGGAGTGGCTGCCCCCGGTGCTCCAGGAGCGGGCGGCATGGCTGCGGGAGGAGGCCGCCCGCTCCGCCGAGCGGGGGGACCACGTCGAGGCGGAGCGGCTGAACGGCCGGGCCGCGGGCCTGCTCCGCGGCCGCCTGGAGGCCGCCGGCGGCGACGAGAAGGCCGGCCACGCCCTGGCCGCGCTGGAGGCGGCCCGGGCGCGCGTCGCGGAGGCGACCCTGCCGCCGCTGGACCCGGCCGAGGCCCGGGAACGCGCGGAGCGGGTCCGGAGCCTGCCCGATCCGGCAGCCCGGGCCCGGGGGTTGGCCCGGATCGCCCGGGCGTGCGTGGTCGCGGGGCGGTCGCGCTGGCTGCCGGAGGCGGCGTCCGAGCCGGGCCGCAGCCCGGTCCCGCCGGCCCGGGCGGAGCCGCCGGAAGCCGAAGCCGCGGTGGGCGGGCTGACCGCCTGGCGCAGCGACGTCCGGCCGGACTGGATGGGCGCCTGCGGCGACGGCGTCGTGTGGCGGGCCGGCGCCGAGGTGGGCCGGGTGTCGGGCCGTACGGGCTCCACCCGCTGGACCGCGTACGCCGACGAGGGCACCCCCGCCCGGCCGGCCGCCGACGGCGCGGTGGCCGTGGCCTGCGCCGCCGACGCCCGCACGGTCTGCGTCTGCGTCCGCTTCGAGGCGGATGCCGCGACCCGGCTGGTGGCGCGCGAGCCGCAGGGCGGCCGGGTGCGGTGGTGGCGGGACCTGCCCGCGGCGGGCCTGTACGCCGTGGCGGGGGACCGGGTGGTGGTGACCACCCCCGAGGGGCCGGTCGCGCTGGACGCGGCGACCGGGGAGACGGTGTGGGCCCGCACGGTGGACAGGGACGCCTCGCGCGAGCTGCGGACGGCGGGGGAGCTGCTGGTTCTCCTGGACGACGCGCGGCTGGAGGCGGTGCGGCCGGCGGACGGCCACGTGCCGTGGACCCGACCGCGCATGCGGGCCGGCGGCGGTCCCGCCCGCGCCACGGGGCCGGCCCGGGCCGGGGAACGCCTCGTCCACGTCCTGGACGGGAACGTCCTGCGCGGCCTGTCCCGGCGCACCGGGCTGGAGGTGTGGCAGTTCGAGCCGGGCGTCGCGGCCGCGGCCGGGCAGGTGGTGGCCGAGGAGGACCGCGGCGTCGTGTACACCGCCGCGCACCTCGCGGAGCAGGGGCGGGACGTGGTGTTCTGCCTGGACGCGGGCACCGGCCGGGTCCTCTGGCAGCGGCCCCTGACGCGGCGCCGGGCCACGGGGTGCGGTCTGGAGCTGCTGGGGGTCGGGGGCGGCGGCCTGTACGTGCGGGTGGCCCGTCCCGGCCGCCGGGGGCTGCTGGGCCATGGGCGCGACGCCGAGCCGTACGTGGTCGCCCTCGACAAGGCCACGGGCCGGCCCCGCCGCCAGTGGGACGACCCGGCGCTGGCCGACCACGCCCCCCTCCTCCTCCCCCACGCCCTCCTCCTCCCCCGCCCCACCCTGTCGGCGTTCCCCCTGACGTGACGGCGGCCCGCGCCGCCGCTCAAGGCGCGGGATCTGAGGCAGCGCCCCAGCCGCCACCTTCGAAGCCGGGGCTGTGCAAATCCAGCCCCGCCGGCGCTTGAGGCGCGGGATCCGGGGCAGCGCCCCAGCAACCCAGCCGCACCATCAAAGCCGAGGGTCGGCAACTCCAGCCCCGCCGGCCGGGGGGTTCGGGGGGGGGGGGGGGGGGGGGCCGGTCTCACAGCGGGCGCGGGGGGGGCGGGGCGCGGGGGCGCGCGCGGGCGGCGC